>BEID01000043.1 GCA_002898975.1 bacterium HR27
CGGCGCAGGCCGAGCGGGCCCTGACCGTCGCCAGCCAGTATTTCCCGGAGGCTGCTGTCACAGTGCTCCCCGATCTCGCCGGGCTACCGCGCTATGTCACCATCGAGCGGAAAACGAAAAGCCGGGTCAGTTGACCCGGCACCTCCGTCCACCGTCGTGGTGCGGGTTCAAGCCTTGCGGGCCTCCTTGTAGAGCGTCCGGAGGCAACGGGTGCAGATACGCATGCGCTTGGGAACCCCGTTCAGGATGACGGTCACCCGCTGGACGTTGGGCTTGAACTTGCGCTTCGTCTTGCGGTTCGAGTGACTCACGTTGTGACCGAACATCGGCTTCTTACCGCAGAGTTCGCACATCGCCATGGTCGACGCTCCGTCTTCGCTGCTCGTCCGCCGTGCGGATCGCTCCACGTTCACTGAACGCTAAGACTAGCATGGCAACTCGTCCACGTCTACCTGACGCATGTGGCCACGCTGGCTCGTACGCACGTTCCGGGCGACGTTCGTGCTTGACGCCCCTCTGACCGCCGGGTTGACTTGGTGCTGGCGAGGCGACGACGGAGATCGGTTGCGATCGATGACAACCACCGGATCCAATCGCGACCCACGCGAGGTACTCCACCGCGTGTTCGAATTGGAGCGACGCAAGGGCCTACGGGACACCGCAGCAGTCGGGGGCTTGGAGTCCTTTCTGGCCCGCAATCTGCCGGTGTGGATCGCCGAGCGACCCGCCCTGCGCCCGCAATTGGAGCGCCTGGCAACGCTCCTCCGCGGGTACAGCCAGCGCACGCCGCAGGAGCGCCAGGCGCTCCTCCGCCGGGCGTTGCTCCTGCTCGACGGTACGGCGAGCGAACCACCGCCAGCTCGACCGACGCCGACCGATCGACCCGGCTCAGCTCGACCTGGAACAGCGACGATCGGAGCGAAGACGGTCGATCCGGACGCACCGGTGACCGTCCTGCCGCGCGTCGGGAGCCAGCGGGCCGCACAACTCGAGGCGCTCGGTGTCAAGACCGTCCGCGACCTCCTCTACCTCGTCCCCCGCCGCTACGCCGATTATGCTCAGGTCGTGCCGATCGGGCGACTCGGCCGGCTCGTTCGCCCGGGGGAGGAGGTCACCTGCACGGTGATCGGCGAGATCGCGCACCTCGAGCTGCGCGCGTCGCAGTCCGGTCGGCGCTATGTGGCGGCCGAACTTCGTGACGAGACCGGAACTATCCCGGTCGTCTGGTTCAATCCATATGTCGCCCGGCAGCTCGAGGTCGGTCAGCGGATCGCTGTGAGCGGCAAACTCGAGGGCAGCGGGCCGTACGTCCGTTTCCGCAATCCGGAGTGGGAACCGGCGGACGCGGAACTCTTCCATACCGGCCGCATCGTGCCGATCTACCCACTTACCCAGGGACTGTACCAGCGACAGCTGCGGCAGCTGACCCGCGCCGCACTCGACGCAGCCCTCCCCCGGCTCGTCGACCCGCTCCCCGCCAGTCTCCGCGAGCGCTACGAACTCCCGAGCCTCGCCTGGGCACTCGAGCAGGTGCACTATCCCGAGTCGCTGGCTGCTGCCGAGCGGGCACGCCAGCGGCTGGCTTTCGACGAGTTCCTCGTCCTCCAACTCGGGCTCGTCCAGCGACGGCTAGCCTGGCATGCCCAACCCGGCACGGCGATCCCGATCGACCGGGCACTCCTCGATCGGTTCCTCGCCTCCCTACCGTTCCAGTTGACCGGAGCCCAGCGACGAGCACTGGAGGAGATCCTGGCCGATCTCGCCCAGCCGCACCCGATGAGTCGTCTGCTCCAAGGTGACGTTGGATCCGGCAAAACGGTGGTCGCGGCCGCCGCGGCCCTGCTGGTGCACAAGGCAGGCTATCAGTCCGCGATCCTCGCGCCGACGGAGATCCTCGCCGAGCAACACTTCCGCACGCTCACCAGGCTATACAGCGACCTGGCGAGCAGCGATCGGCCGCTCGTCGCTCTGCTCACCGGCAGCACGCCCGAACGCGACCGCGGGCCGATTCTGGCTGGTCTGGCCAGCTGCGCGATCCCGATCGTAGTAGGCACGCATGCGTTACTCGAGGAGCGGGTGCAGTTCCGGAACCTAGCTTTTGCCGTCATCGACGAGCAGCATCGTTTCGGGGTCCTCCAGCGGCACACCCTGCGGAGCAAAGGGAACAACCCGCACGTGCTCGTCATGACGGCGACCCCGATCCCGCGGAGCCTCGCCCTGGTGCTGCACGGCGACCTCGATCTCTCGATCATCGACGAGCTGCCCCCGGGACGCCAGCCGGTGAAGACGTTCGTAGTACCTGGTCGCAAGCGCGGGCAAGCCTACCAGTTCGTCCGTCGCGAGATCGAGAAGGGGCACCAGGCATTCGTCATTTGCCCGCTCGTCGAGGAGTCGGACACGATCGAGGCACGTGCGGCCACCGCCGAGTACGAGCGACTGAGCCACGAGGTGTTTCCCGACCTGCGCCTCGGCCTCCTGCATGGCCGCATGAGCGCCCGCGAGAAGGACGAGGTCATGACGCGTTTCCGGGACGGCGAGATCGATATCCTCGTGTCGACCGCCGTCGTCGAGGTCGGTATCGACGTGCCCAATGCGACCGTCATCCTCATCGAGGGTGCGGAACGGTTCGGTTTAGCCCAGCTGCACCAGTTCCGCGGACGGGTCGGACGCGGTACCGCACCATCGTACTGCTTGCTCGTCTCCGATGCCGACTCGGATAGCGCGCGCCAGCGCCTGGAAGCGGTGGCTACGACGACCGACGGTTTCCGGCTCGCCGAGATCGACCTGCAGTTGCGCGGGCCAGGAGAATTTCTCGGCACGCGCCAGAGCGGTCTCCCCAACCTGCGCTTCGCGACCCTCGCCGATATGCCGACGCTGCACGCCGCCCGGCGAGCGGCCGAAGAACTCCTTCAACGGGACCCATCGCTGTCAGCACCCGAGCATGCCGCACTGGCTGCACTCGTCCGGAACCTCTGGTCACGGAGCGTCGCTGACGTGAGCTGAGAAAGGAAACGATACCGATGAGCCGACCGATCGTCTGGCTCGATCGGAGCTTGATCGCCCGTGTCATCACGCAACTCCTCGCACCGTTCGCCCACGACGCCGGCTGGGAGATCCGCACACGCGAGGATCTCACTGCCGCCGTGGTGCGGGCTGAGCCTGGCATCGCGCTGCTCGACACGCTGGAAGCGCTCGCCCTGGTACCCGCCGCATGGATCGCCGTCGATCTGGCGGTGTTCTCCCATCACGCCAGCCCAGTCGTGCTCCGCACTCCGGAGCGACCGGACCGGATCGACCGGGCAGTGGTGAGCGTCGCAGGATGCCGTCCGGCGAGTAGAGCGCTGGCGCGCGCGACTGTGGAACCGTTCTTCGGCCTGCGTGTCGTCGCATGGCAGCAGGACGGCGGTACGGAAACCGACACCACGCTGCGCGTCGTCGAGGATGAAGCGGCGCTGGTTCGGCTCGACGAACACCACCACGATCTCGGCCGCGCCTGGTTCATCCTCACCGGCCTACCGTTCGTGAGCCACCTGTTGGTCTGTCCCCCGGGGGTATCGCTGGAAGCCCGACAGGCGTTCGCGCGCTGGGCACAGCGGCTACCGGGTGAATTGCGTGACCGGGCCGCCGAGATCGCGAGCGATCTCGCAGCCGAGCAACCGCTCGACGCTGGGCGCGTGCTCTCCTACCTCACCGAGGCATTGAACGTCCTCACCCCACCAGCTCGCCGTGCGATCGAGGACCTGCTGCGTCGCAGCCACAGCGGCATACGCCCGCCCCAGGCGGAACACTACCGCTCGCTCTCTTCCTGAGCCTCTTCCGCTTCTTCCTCACCAGGCAGGCGAGCCCGGTAGAGCCGGGAAACGGCAGCGTACCACTCCGCCCCGACATGGTGCGCGAGCGGCGCCTCCTCGAGCTGGAGCCAGCGCTCGCCGAAGAGTTCGTCGTCGGCAGCGATAGCGAGCACGTCACCGACGAAGAGATCGTGGTCACCGAGGCTGAGCCGGCCGATCAGCCCGCACTCGATGTGCGCGACGGCTTCCTCGATGACCGGTACGTCGATCTCCAGAGCGTCGACGGCATGCAGCTCGGCACGGGCGAATTTGTCGAGATCGCGGCCCGAAAGCATCCCGCAGAGATGAATCGCCGGAAGATACTCGACCGTGAGGATATTGAGGGCGAAATACTCGCTCTTGCCGATCAGCTCGTGCGTGAAGCGACTCGGATGGATCGCGAGGCCGACCCGCGGTGGGTCGAGGCTGAGCGGCATGACCCAGGCAGCGGTCATCACGTTGGGCTGTGAGCGATGCTAGGTGGTGACCAGCACCACCGGCCCAGGTTCCAGCAAGCGAGCAGCCATCCGCGGCTCACGTGCCTCCTTGCGACCCACGACCGCATCAACTCCTCTCCGTCACCGGCGATCCGAAGCGCCGCGCCGCCAGCATCGACTGGTACACCGCGTAGTACTGCTCGGCGATCCGCCGCTGCGTATAGTGGGTAAGCACACGCCGGCGCCCCGCCTCACCGAGTTGGCGCAGCCGCTCCGGATCAGACAGGAGATCGTTGAGCAACCGCACGAGCGCATCCACGTCGTCTTCCGGAAACACCAGGGCGGGATCACCGATCACGTGCGGAATCTCGCCCGAGGAGGAACCGACCACCGGCACTCCGCAACTCATGGCCTCGATGATCACCCGACCGAACTGCTCCTTCCAGTTCCGTCGCGTGCGCGAGGGAACGACCAGCAGATCGAACCGGTTCAACGCCTCCGGCATGAGCGCCGGTGGGACACCACCACGGAAGATGACACGATCTCGTACGCCGAGTTCGCTCGCGAGCAGTTCGAGACGCGTCCGCTCGACTCCCTCGCCGACGATCTCCAGCTGGACACGACCGGGCAACCGGGCGAGTGCCCGGATGACGAGATCGGCACCCTTCTCCGGGACGAGTCGTCCAACAAAACCGATGGTCGGGATCTCCGGTCGGGGAACCGAGAGCGGACGGAAGATGTCCGGATCGACACCGAACTGCGGGATCACGGCCAACGGCCCGCGGTACCCCTTACGCCGCAGCACCTCCGCCGCTTCGTGGTTCCCGGCAACGGCTGCGCTCGCCAGCCGATAGTTGAGGCGCTCGAACCAGGAGAAGGGTGGTGGATACCGCCGGTAGAGATTCTGCCAGGTGAAGAAGAGAATCTGCGCACCGTAGCGCTTGCCCACCAGGGCAGCATGTGCTGTGACCAGGTTGTACGGCTCCTCGTCGATGTGCAGGATATCCGGGCGAAAACGCGCCACATGCTTGGCGAGACCAGGATAGACGTGAATGTGATGGTGCCCGTTGAACCACATCGGTTCGACGACGAGCTGGTAACCCTCGACGAACCGGCGCTCGAGCTGCAGGACACCCACGCGGCTCTCGATCCAAGCCGGCGGCACGACCGCCAAAAGCTCGACATCCGGAAGGCGAGCCAGCTCCTCGAGTTTGCGCTGGTAGACACCGTTGACGAGTGCCTTGGAGAGGATCAGGATCCGCATCGTCGTTCAGCCCATCACTCGAGCGACCGGCTGGGCCAGGTCGATCGCCTCCCGGTACGCTGCGAGCGTCCGTTCGGCTGTGCGCTGCCAGGTGAAGAGACGAGCCCGATCCAGGCCGCGCACGCGGAGCGTTCGCTGCAACATCGGATCGTTGACGAGCTGGACAAGCGCACGCGCGAAGGCAGCCTCATCCGGCTCGACGAGGAGCCCTGCATCGCCGACAACTTCCGGCAAACTCGTGCACCGCGCCGCGATGACCGGTGTCCCACAGGCCATCGCTTCGAGCGGCGACAGGCCAAAACCCTCATACAGGGAAGGATACGCGTACACCGTCGCCAGCTGATACCACAACACCTTCTCGTCCTCGTCGACTGGGCCAGGGAACAGCACACGCCGCTCCAGGCCGAGCGGACGGACCAGCCGTTCGAGCGGGGGGTAGAGGCGAGGATTGTCGCTGTGCGCTTTCCCAGGGATCACCAAGATTGTTCCTTCCGGCAGGTCGGGAAGGGCCCGGGCGAACGCGCGCACCAGAAGCGGCAGGTTCTTCCGCACATCGAACCCACCGAGGTTCAAGATCACCGGTCCCCGGATCCTCCACCGTGTTGCCAGTGCACGAACCCGATCGGGGTCGCTCGTCGGCTGGAAACGTGCGTCGACCCCCAGCGGGATGACTCGGACTCGCTCGTCTGGATAGCCGAGGACGTCGACGATATCGCGACGCGACCACTCCGAATCGGTCAGAACGAGCGTCGCGTTGCGGATCGTCCGGCACACGAGCGCGGTGTAGAACCGCATCGCCAGCGATGCACGGTACTCCGGCAGAACGAGCGGGATCACGTCGTGGACGGTTACGACGAGCGGAGTACGGCTGCGCAGCGGTGCGGCGAAATACGGGACGTGCACGAGCTGTGGCCGGAGCCGCCCAGCAAGCACCGACAAGCCGCGCTGTTCCCACCAGATCTTGCGGAACTTACCGGGCACGCGTGAGCGCCACACGCTGATCCGGTCAGGGAAGGGCAGGGCAACCGCATCGGAATGCGGCAGCGCGAGCGTGACCGCGATCTCCTGACAGGAAGACAGCTCCCGCCAGAGTGCGAGCGTATACTGTCCGCTCCCCGTCCGCGGTTGCGTCACGAACGTCCCATCGAGCAACACCGTGAACCGCGACATCTGCCCTCGGACCTCCCCAGCCCGGCGCTGAGTATAGTGCGCTGCTCGACGACGACGCGTCGTCACTCGTCCGTAGACTCGTGCAGTCTCCCGCCAGCGCGCGTTCGGTTGTCGGCGAACCGATCGCATCGGTATAGTGGGTACCAAGGACCCACTCGTCGTGGGGGAACGGAGCGAGAGGGAGCGAGAGGATGGCCAAGACGGTTACGGTCAGTGACGAAACGTTCGAGCAGGAAGTGGTACGCTCGCCGGTACCGGTTCTCGTCGACTTCTGGGCACCCTGGTGCGGCCCGTGCCGGATGATCGCTCCCATCCTCGAAGAGATCGCGGAGGAAAAGGCCGGCAAGCTCAAGGTGGCCAAGGTGAACGTCGACGAGAACATGCAAGTCGCGATGCAGCACAGCATCAGCAGTATTCCGACGCTGATCCTCTACAAGGACGGCAAGCCGGTCGAGCGCATCATCGGCGCGATGCCGAAGCAGCGCTTGCTGCAGCAGATCGAGAAGCACCTGTAAAGCGTCGCTGGCGACGCGTTCCTCGCGAGCGGCCGGAACCGATCCGGCCGCTCACGCGTTTCCCGAGCAGCCACGCGAGACTTCCGGCGAGTGCCAGCAGCACGGCGAGCGTCGTCCCGCGCCGCCTATTCCCGAACCAGAACAGCAGGAGGTTCCCCAGACTGGCCAGGACGGCCGTGTTCCCGCGTAGGTATGCCGCGAGCGGTACCGCCACGACCGTCGTCCGCTGCTCGTCGACGGCGAGCGGGGGATAGGCATAACGGTCGTGCCGGAGGTCGAAGGTGACGACAGTCGCATCGGCCTGATCGGGTAGGTTGGGATCGTAGACCCAGACCCGCGCATGGTCGGCATCACGCTGGCAAAACGCGTACGGCACGACCGTATGCCCCTGGCCGAGCAGTGCCCGGACCACGTCGCGCCGCCATGGGCGCGGCACGTTCAGGTCGAAGCACCGTTCGCTCCAGCTCTGCTCCAGAAGATCCTCCACGAACGCCTGGTACGCCCGCCGCGGACTCGGGAAGAGAAACCAGGGGAGCCCAGCCAGGAGCGCCCGGTCGCTCAGCTGTCGCCCATGAAGCACCAGCACGAGATCACGCAGCGCCTCCTGCTCGCGGAGCCTACCGAGCGCGCGGGCCAAGGCCACACGCGAAAGACCGGTGCACAGCCCACCCTGGACAGAGCCATCCGGAAGTCGCCGCAAACCAACGACATCCCGGTACAGGCCACGGAAAAACGTCTTCGGGGCGAGAGCGAAACGGAAGGTCGCGCGCAGATGACGGGGCTCCGGCTCGACCGACCCGAGCTCGTCGATTCGATTGGCCCAGGGAAGGCGATCACGCGGCGGGTCGAAGCGGTTGCGCCCGCAGAACATAACCGGCAACGCCCGTTCCGCCACCAGCCGCGGGCGAGGAGAAGCCAGCGAGATCACCCCCACCACGACCGGGAAGATCGGCCGGCCAGCTGGGAAGACGATCCAGGCTCGCTCGCCGTCGGGCAGTGCCCGCCAACCGGATGGGAGCGCGAGCTGAAGCGCTGCATCGATCACATAGTCGAGGCCACGCGACTCGAT
>BEID01000044.1 GCA_002898975.1 bacterium HR27
CGTTCTCGAGGTCGGCGGCAGCGCGCTCGTCGTGTCCCAGTTCACGCTCTACGCCGACGTGCGCAAGGGGCGCCGGCCGAGTTTCATCGAAGCCGCTCCACCGGGGGAGGCGCGCCCGCTGGTCGATGCCTTCGCCGCCGCGCTCCGTCGCCTAGGGTTGCCGGTGGAGACCGGTGTCTTCGGCGCGCACATGGACGTGGAGCTGGTGAACGACGGTCCCGTCACGATCTGGCTCGACAGCGCCGAGCTGCGCGGCACAGCAGAAGACTAGGACTTTCTGGTACCGTGCCCGCGCGCACCAGCGTGCTACACTGGCCTCGAGAGGGTCGAGCACAACGGGGGCGCGCGTGTACTGCCCGCAGTGCGGCCAACGGATGAGCGACGAGCAGACGGTCTGTCCGACGTGTGGTGCGGTCGTCGCTGGCGAGGTGTCCGGCGGAAGCACGTGTCCCCAATGCGGTGCTGCCCGGGCGCCGGACGATACCTACTGCCGGCAGTGCGGTGCGATCCTGCCGCTCGATCTGGCTGCGCTCGGCCTCGGCGACGTGGAGCCGGCTGACCTGGATACCGGTCGCATCGAACTGCCCGAATGGTTGCGCACGCCGGAGACCGAGGCGGCGGGTGGTGCGGGCGCACTCGTGAGCGATCTCGATCTCCCGGAGTGGCTGCGCGAACCGAGTACAGTGGAAGATGCTGCGCTCGAACCGGTCCCACCGGCCGCGGCATTCACGCTGCCGCCGGTCGCGGCGGTCTGGAGCCAGCCGGCTGCGGCGGAAACGGTGGTGATGCACCTGTTCGAACCGCTTCCGCTCCTGCTCGTGCCGGAGGTGGCCGAGGCAGGCCCGGCTCCAGTGGGCGCGGCAGCGAGTGCGCCGGCCGGTGAGCGGAGCGTGGTGCGGATCGCGCTCATCCTCGCGCTGGCCGTGTTGATCGGAGTGGCGGTGTACATCGTGTGGGTCAGCCGGTGAGCGGTCGCGGGCGCGGGGCGAGAGTGGGGGAGGGGCGATGCACAGCGCGGTGATCGTATCGCTCGGGCGATCGAGCTCCCGCGTCGTCGTCGCCGATCGTGTGGAGGGACAGCCTCGCCTGCTCACCAGCCTCACTGTTCCCGGGCGGCAGCCGCTCGACGCTGTCCGCCAGGCCGAGCAGTGCCTCGGTCGCGTGCTGCTCGAGGACGGTCAACCAGTTCGGCCGCGCCGGCCGCAGGGTGACGGCGCCGACGCCTTGGTAGTGGTCGGCGCGCCAGCGACCTTGCCGGCGCTGGCGCTGATCGCGGTGGACGGCGCGCACCCGCTGGTCGATCTGGCCGTCCGTGCCGCGCATGCGTCGCTCGTTCGCTTGCACCGGATCGATGCGGACGCGTCGCTCACGCCGACCCGGCTGGCCCAGCAGCTGCGTGCCATCCAGCCTGCCTTCTTGCTGCTCGCCGGGACGGAAGACCCGGTTCGCTGGGAATCCGTGCTCGCTGGTCTCACGAACGTCCTCGGCGAGGGCCCGCGCCCCGAGCTGGGGATCGTCGTCGCGGCGGAGGCGGTCCAGCAGCGAGTCGCCGAAGCGCTCGGTGAACAGCTGGAACTGATGGGCGTCGACCCGAACGCGTTCGTCCCAGCCGAGGTGATCCGTGCCATCGTCGCCGAATTCCGCTCCCGCACGGTCGCACGGCTGCGCGACGAGATCGGAACCGAACTGGCCGAGCACCTGGTCGACCGGTTGACGGCGCTCGAGCGGGCGGCAGCCTTCCTGGTTCGCCGTGCGGAGCAGCGTCTCGTCTTGCTCGACTTCGAGCTGGGAACCCTGACGCTCTGGGCTCGCCCTGACGGGATGCTCACGCTGTTCCAGGCCGAACGCGATCCCGGCCCCGAGGCACTGTCGCTCACCGAGAGCGACGGGGAGGCGATCCGTCGCTGGACGCCCTGGGCGTTGAGCGACGACGACATCGCGGACTGGCTCGCGAACCGTTCCCTGCGACCGGCGAGCGTGCTGCTCGATCGACGCGATCAGGTGATGCTGGCAGCCGTCCTCCGCGCCCTGCTCGAACGGAGTGCTGCGCTGGTCGAGCGACCGGCACTGCGCGAGGACGTCACGCTGGTGACGCTGGGCCCAGCGTTCGCCGCGATGCCGCCAGCGCTGGCAGTCCTCTGCGTGCTCGACGGACTACAACCGCTCCCAGCGAACGGGATGCTCAGTATCGCACTCGACGAGGCGGATCTCCTGGCTGCGGGTGGCGCGCTGGCGGAGGAGCGCAGCGGCTACGCCGCAGCCCTGCTAGAGCATGACGGGTTGCTGCCGCTGGCGCACGCCGTGGTGCTGTCCGGCGATGGTATCGAGGGAGCGATCGCGGTGCGCGGTGAAGTGCGGATCGGTGAGTCGATCCGGCGGTTTTCCGTGCCATGGGGAAGCCTGCACACGCTCGCGGTCCCCTTCGGGTCGACGGTGGAACTGACGCTCGAGCCGGAATCGCACGTACGGATCGGCACGCTCGATCCTGGTGTGGCGCTGCGCTTCACCGGTGCCGCGGCGCTGAGCTGGACGCGGCTGGGGATCGTGATCGATGCGCGGGGGCGACCGCTCGCGTTACCGTCCGACCCGAGCGCGCGGGTGCGGCGGTTGCATTCCTGGCTCGCCGATCTCGGTTATCCGGTGGGAGGGCTGCCGTGAACGGTGTGGCACGTCTCCCGCTCGTGGCTGTCGATGCCGAGTGCGAGGTGCGGCGACGACTGATCGAGCCGGAGTTCCGGGTCGGGGCGACACAGCTCGTCGAGCCGGAGACGGTCGTCGCGGTCGCGGCCACCGGTACGGGGCAGTCGGTGCGGATCGCCGTCGCGGTCGAGCTCGGCGTGTCCCCGCAGGAAGCCACGCGCTGCCTGGTACGGGCGCTCGGCGACCGAGTCGAGGCCGGGGAGGTGGTCGCGGCGCGCCGGCGCGGCCTCCGGACCTTTCAGGTGACGAGCCCGATCGCCGGCCGCCTGGAGCGGTTTGACGAGGAGACCGGTTCCTTGGTCGTCGTCGCCGAAGCGCCGCGCCAACCGGTCCGTGCGCTGGTCGCTGGCGAGGTACGAGCAGTCCAGGACGACACGCTCGCCATCCGCGTGGTCGGCGACCTGGTGCAGGGGACGGTGCTCCTGGGCCCGGAGTGTGCGGGGCCACTGGTCGTGCTGGCGGATAGGGTCGACCGCGAACTGCCGGTCGAGGAGTTCGACGAGCGGTGTCGTGGTGCGGTCGTCCTGGCCGGGATGACCGTGAGCAGCGCCGCATTGCGCCGGCTCGCCGACGTCGGTGCGGCCGGCGTTCTCGTCGGGGGACTTTCGCTGAGCGCGCTCGAACCGCTCATCGGCGGGCGCTCGGGCGAACGGATGCGTCAACTCGTCCTGACGGGCGCGGCGGCCTGGCCGCTCTCCTTGGGCGTCCTGCTCCTGGAAGGCTTCGGCCGGCTGCCGCTCGCCGAACCGGTTTTCTCTTTCCTCCAGGAGCGGAGCGGTCGCTGGGTTTCGCTCCTCCGGGCCGAGAGCATCGGGCTAGAACGGCCGGTCGCGCTCGTCTCCTCCCGAAGTTTCCAGGGCAGGCCACTGGAGCCGGTTCCGCTCGAAGCGGGTACCCCCGTCCACGTCGGTATCCCTGCCCGGCCAGGAGTCGGCCGGCTGCGCAGTGCTCCCTTCCGCTCCCGCACGTTCGACGGCTTCATGTTCCCGGCGGTACTCGTCGAACGTGACGGGCAGGTCGACCAGGTACCGCTCGACCTCGTCACGCCGCTCGGCCTCAATCCGTGATGCCTGATATACCTCGCTCGCGGCGGCGTTGCGCATAGATCGCGGCGACCTCGTCCGGCGTGCGGGCCAGTTCCTGGCGGAGTTGCAGGAAGCGCAGGAGCGCGTTGCGCGTCAGCAGGCCGAGCAGCCTGCTGTCATCGACGACCGGTATCTGGTGGATCTCGTGCGCAGCCATCAGGCGGAGCGCCCGTTCGAGGTCGTCCTCGGGGTTCGCGGTGATCAAGCGCTCGCGTGGCGTCATCAGGTCACGGACGCGACGGACTGGCCACTCTTCCCGTGGCGCGTGGCGGACATCGGTCAGCGTCACGATCCCCACCAGCCGGCCGTCTTCCACGACCGGGAAGCTGCGCACGTTGTAGGCGAGGAGCGCGTCGACCAGTTCGTCGATCGAGAGATCGGGCCCGATGGTCGGTGGGTCAGGATCCATCAGCTGGCCGACACGGACGCCCTCGAAGAAGCGCCGGATGAGCAGCTGCTGGTAGGACTGATTGGCCGCGTTCTGTAAGAACCAGCCGAGGGCGATGAGCCAGATACCGGAGAGCGGCGAGCGGAAGACGAGAAACAGCCCACCGGCCATGAAGAGGAACCCGATCGCGACACCGATCCCGGCAGCGATCCGCGTGGCCCGGAGGACGTTCCGCATCGCACCCCACAGGAGCGCGCGCAGGACGCGGCCACCGTCCAGGGGATAGGCAGGGATCGAGTTGAAGGCGACGAGAATGAGGTTGGCCCAACCGAGATATTCGAGTACGGCTCCGAGTTGCTGATTGACACCCTCGACCAGTGGCCAGAGCAGGATCGACCCGGTACCGATCACCAGACTGACGGCCGGGCCGGCGATCGCGATCAAGAACTCGTCGCGGGCACGCCGTGCCTCGTCGGCCAGCTGGGCCACGCCACCGAAGATGAAGAGGACGATACTGATGACAGGGACGCCACGCGCTTGCGCGACGAGCGAGTGGCCGAGTTCATGGGCCAGCACCGAGGCGAAGAGCAGAAGGCTCGACAGGGCGCCGACTGCCCAGTAGGTTCCGGGAGACCAACCCGGGTACCAGCTGGGAAAGACGCCGGCGGCCAGCGAGTAGGTGAGCAAGGCGAAGACGAGGAGCCAGCTATAGTGCAGACCGATCTCGATGCCGCGGATCCGGCCCAAACGGATCGACGCTTCCACAGATGTCCTCCTCGCTCGGGGTGTTCGCTCCCGGGGTACTCACCTGCTGGTACTCCCTTTCCCGGCGGTGATCCCGGTCAATCCTAGCACTTGCTGGATCGCCTTTACCCGACGACCTCGCGGAAGACGCGGAGGAAGTTGAGGCCGAGGAGTTTCCGCAATTCCTCTTCCGTGAAGCCGGCCTGAGCCAGCGCGACCGTCAAGTTCGGCCAGTCGGCGAACGTCTCGTAGCCTTCGAGGCGGTACTCTGGCGTCAGACGATGCTCGACCAGCCGGAAACCGGTCCAGTCGAACGCACCTGGCAACGCAGCTGGCATCTCCGGCGGATACTCGATGAGCGAACCGGTCCGCGAACTCGGCGGCCCCATCTTGTCCGTGCCGATGCCGACGTGGTCGATCCCACAGATGTCGACCAGATGCTCGACGTGCCGGACGAAGTCGTCCAGCGTCGCGTGCGGCTGGCTGCTGATGAATCCCGGCACTACCACCACGCCGAAATATCCACCGCGTTCGGCGACGGCGCGTGCCAATTCGTCCGATTTCGCCCGGGGATGCCCGGAGAGCGCCCGAGCCGCCGAGTGCGACACGACGACCGGTTGGGTGGAAACCGCGAGCGCATCCCAGCCGACCTGCTCGCTGCAGTGACTGATATCGACCAGGATCCGAAGCTCGTTCAAGCGACGGACGACTTCGATGCCGAAGGTCGTCAACCCGCCCTGGTACCGTTCCGTGCAGCCGTCGCCGACGAGGTTCTGCAGGTTGTAGGTGAGCTGCACCATGCGCAGGCCGAGATTGTGGAACAGGTCGATCCGATCCAGATCGTCGCCGAAGGCGAGCGTGTCCTGGAAGTCGATGACGATCCCGTGCTTCCCCTCGCGGTGCGCTCGCTCGATGTCGGCTGCTGTGCGGACGAGTAGTAGATCGTCGGCGAGGATATCGACGATGGCGTGCGCCTGGGCGATCCGGCGGACTGCCTGCTCGAACGCCTGGCTGATCGGTCCCGGCCCGGAGAAGGTACCGCAGGCGACCGTCACCCCGGCCCGTCGCCAGAGGTCCAGATAGGTCTCCCGTGCCTCGGCGGATTCTCGCAACTCGCGCACGACCAGCGCTTCGAGAACGGGTTGTACTTCGGCCCGCGTGCGACCGAGCCGGGCGTAGTCCTGAAGCAGCGCGCGCATGCGCGGCGTGAAGAGCGCGCCGGTGGTGATCGGCGGTTGCTGGGAATCGATGACCAGCGCCTCGGCGTGCAGGGCGCGCGCTTCCTCAGGCGTCAGGGTCGGTTTCCGCCGAGCCATCGTCGTGCTCCTTCCGGCTGCCGGGTCGCTCGGCGGCAGTGTACGTGGGGGACGATGGCTCGGCAAGCGCCGGGTCGTCCCTGCGCCCGATCCTGGCGAGCACTTCCTGCCAGAGCGCTGCGACCTGGCGGCGGGTCTCTTCGATCGACCCGCTGTTATCGATGACTCGGTCAGCGCGAGTGACTTTCTCCTCCTGCGGGGGCTGGGCGCGGATGCGCGCCAGCGCTTCTTCCTCGGTCAGGCCGTTCCGCGCCATGAGCCGGGCCAATTGCTGGTCGGGGCGGCAGGTTACCACCCAGACCTCGTCGCAGTCGCGGGCGAGACTCGATTCGAACAACTTGATCGCGTCGATGACGACGACCGGCCGCTCGCTCGCGGCCACGCGCCGGCGGATCTCGGCCAGGATCGCCGGATGAGTGATCGCCTCCAGTCGCCGGAGCGCCTCGGGATCCCGGAAGACGATCGCGCCCAGCGCGCGCCGGTCGAGCGAACCGTCCGGCCGCAGGATCTCGGCACCGAACTCCTGGGCGATAGCAGCCAGGACAGGGCTGCCCGGTTCGGTGACCTCGCGTGCGACCTGGTCGGCGTCGATGGTCTCGGCGCCACGGGCGGCCAGCTCGCGCAGGACGAGCGACTTGCCGCAGGCGATGTTCCCGGTGAGGCCGATCACGTACGGTCGGCGTCGCGTCACGGCTCGCTCCCGACCTGGACGGCTGCGAGTTCGTCCTGGAGACGCTCCCACTGCGCGTAGGCGCGCTCGATCTCCTCCTGCAGTCGCTCGTAGGCGGCACCCAGCTCGGCGACGGCTTCCACGTCCTGGCGGGCGGTCGCCTCGTCGAGCTCGTCGGCCAGCTGGTGCAGGCGTGCCTCCAGTTCCTCGATCGTTCGCTCGGTCTGGATCAGCGCGCACTCGATCTGCCGCGGCGAGCGCGCACGTCGGGGCGGGGTGGCCTGGGGTTGGCGCGTCGCCCGCTCGTTCGGTTGGGCAGGTACGTTCCGTTGCCGTGTCTGTTGGTAGTCGCTGTAGTTCCCGAGCGAGACGGTGAGCTGCCCGTCCTCGATCGCCCAGACCGTGGTCGCCAGGCGGTCGATGATATAGCGGTCGTGCGAGACGAAGACGATCGTACCGTCGAAGTCGGCGAGGACGGCCTCGAGCGCTTCCCGGCTCGGGAGGTCGAGGTGGTTGGTCGGCTCGTCGAGGAAGAACAGGTTGGCGCGTTCGAGGGCGAGGAGTGCGAGTGCCAGGCGCCGGCGCTCGCCGCCGCTGAGTGCGCCGACCGGTTTGAACACCTCGTCACCCTCGAAGAGGAAGCGGGCGGCGAAACGGCGGGCTTCCTCCTCGCTGAACGCGTGGCGTCGCAGGAGCGTGTCCAGGATCGTGCGCTCCTCGTCGAGCTGTGGCTCCTGTGCCAGGTAAGCCGGCTTGATGTTGTTGCCGTACCGGATCGAGCCCTCGAGCGGTCGAAGCTCACCGATCAGGGTGCGGAGCAATGTGCTCTTCCCGGCCCCGTTGGGACCGACGATCGCGATGCGATCACCGCGCTGGACGGTGAGTTCGGGGGTGCGGAAGAGACAGAAGCCGGGATAGCCGATCGCCAGCGGTGAGGTGGCGAGCACCGTTCGGCTGCTCGATCCGCTCGCCGGGAGCGTGACGTGCAAACGTGCCACTTCGGGCGGACGCTCGAGCCGTTCTAGGCGAGCGAGCTTCGTGGCCCGCCCGCGGGCCTCGCGTGCCCGCTGCCCCGCGCGGTAGCGCTGGATGAAGGCTTCCTCCTTGCGGATGTAGGCCTGCTGTGCCTCGTACGCCGCCAGTCGCTCGGCGAATCGCTTGGCGCGCAGCTCCAGATACTGCGAGTAATTCCCCGGATACTCTTCCAGGCGGCCGAACGCCAGCTCCAGCGTCCGGCTGGTGACCTGGTCGAGGAAGTAGCGGTCGTGCGAGACGACGAGGACAGCGCCACGCCAGCGCTGGAGGAACGTCTCGAGCCAGTCCAG
>BEID01000045.1 GCA_002898975.1 bacterium HR27
TTCCTCATGCTGCTGGGCGCCGCAGTGTCCTTCGAGTTCTTCGGCTCGCGGATCATTCCGGCCAGCGCTGAGCCGTGTGCGCTGCCGGCTCTGCGCCCGGTATGGCATTGATACGCGCGGCCCCGCGATATAGCCTTCGGAATCGTTCGGCCTATTCTACGCATAAGCACAGTTATGCGCATCTTCGACGGCGAGTGCTCTCACGCCGTTTCGCCTGTCCGCCCTAGCGGTCCGCCGCGACGCTCGCTGACGACACCGATTCGCGGTGACGACCGTTCGCCTGCTCGAGTACTTCGATGGATGTTCGTGCGCGTTGGTGCTCTTCGAGGAGCGCCGCCAGACCGATCCGCTCGTTTCCAGCGAAGGCTGCCAGCCGCGCGCGATTGCACCGCACGGCGACTCGGGTACCCACCGGTAACTCGACGGACGGTGGCTGGCTCGTTTCGACCGTGATACCGCACGCCAACACAACCCGGTAGAGAATCTCCGCACCGGTGAACCGCCGGTCGACAACGACAGCAAGTCCCTCCGGGTGAGGTTCCAGTACGACGTCGCGCGGCCGGACCAGTAGTTCGATACATCCGTCCGTCGGCAATGCACTGTCGATAGCAAACGCACCCAAATCACTCTGTCCGAGAGTACCGTCCAGCCGAACAGGGACAAAATTCGCCTCCCCAACGAGTCGCGCGACATCCCGTGTGCGTGGTTCGAGATAGATGCGTTCCGGCGTGTCGACCTGCACGATCGTTCCGTCCAGCATGACAGCGACGCGATCAGCGAGAACGAGCGCTTCCTCACGGTCATGCGTGACGAGAATGACCGTGACACCGACTTCGCGCAAAAGCTGACGCAACTCGTCCCGCATCCGCTGGCGCAATTCGGCATCGAGATTCGCGAACGGCTCATCCAGGAGCAGGACGATCGGGCGAGGAGCGAGAGCCCGTGCGATCGCCACCCGCTGCTGCTGTCCCCCTGAGAGTTGATGCGGATATTTGGTTCGCAGGGGGGCGAGACTCGTCAATTCCAGGAGTTCCTGAACGCGCTCGGCACGGGCGGCACGGTTCCATTTTCGGATACCGAAAGTGATATTTTCCTCGACAGTCAAGTGGGGGAAAAGTGCATAGTCCTGAAAAACCAATCCGACGCCCCGCTGTTCCGGCGGCACGAAGCGACGGTCGTCGGCGACGCATCGACCGTCAATCACGATCGTTCCCCGATCGGGCCGTTCCAACCCAGCGATCAATCGCAGGGTGGTCGTCTTCCCACAGCCACTCGGCCCCACAATGCTGACCAGTTCCCCTGCTCGTACCGCCAGTGAGAGATCCCGCACGGCTGGAAGCCCACTCCCCGGGTATCGCTTCCAGACACCGTTCACCTGGACAACGACGCACTCCTGCATCCCTATCCCCCTTGACCAGACTGCACCCGCTCCTGCCACAGGCCCAACAAAACCATCGGGATCACCCCGATCGCAACGAGCAAAAGGGTCGGCAGGGCAGCGTGGGTCCAGTACGCTTCCGCTGTGGCGTTCCAGACGACCGTAACCAACGTCGAAAACCCTATCGGGCTCAGCAGGAGGGTTATTGGCAGTTCCTTCACGGTCGTGAGAAACACCAGCGTCAGTGCAGCGACGAGACCAGGGAACGCAAGCGGTAACCGGACGCGCCACCAAATGGACCATCGGCGGAGCCCCAGCGTGCGCGCTGCTTCCTCCAGGCGAGGGTTCTGTTGAGCGAAGACCGCCTTCAACGTCCCGGTCGCCTCGGGGAGAAAGCGCAAGGCGTAACCGAGAAGAAGCAGCGGAATCGTTTGATACAGGAAGGGAAGAAATCGGGCTGTCAACGAAACGATCGAGAGTGCGAGCACGATACCCGGTAACGAGTACGCGACCCACAGCGGGACGTCCAGCAACCGAGCGAAACTCGTCTGACTCTGACTCACGACGCGAGCGACTGGAAGCGCGAGGCAGACGGTCAGGACTGCCGCAGCGAATCCCACAAGCAGCGAGTTGAGAAACGCTTGTCCAACAGCCGGCATGTCTTCGCTCAACACACGCGCTCGCCACCACCAATAGGCCGCCACACTGACCGGTGCACCTAACGCGAGTCCGACGAGCGACAGCCCGCCGCCCAACACGAGCCATGCCCACCACGTCGGCGGCTGGAGCGAGGCAGGACGCCGCGTACCAACTGAACGATAGAAGACGGCTCGTCTTCGCCATCGCCGCTCCGCCACGACCGCAGCTGCAGAAAGGACGACAAGGAGCAACGCGAGCGTCGCGGCCGCGGATCGATCGAACGACAGTCGGTATTGGTTGTAGATGCTGTAGGTCAGCGTTGGATAACGCAGGACAGCGATTGCACCAAAGTCACCCAAGGCGTACAGGGCTGAGAGCAACATACCAGCGACAATTGCGGGTCGCAGGAGCGGTAGTGTCACGAGGGAAAACGCTGCCCGACGGCTCTCGCCGAGAACCCGAGCAGCGTCCTCGAGGGTGGGATCGAGGCCACGGAGCGCAGCGCGTATGCTGAGATACGCATACGGGAATGTCACGAGCGTCAGCGTGCCCCACGCTCCCGCAAAGCCGTACATTTCCGGCAGGCGCTCGAGACCGACAGCGCGGTCGAGCAGATCAGCGAGCGCACCGCGTGGACCCAAGACCGCGACGAGTGCGAAAGCGGTGAGGTAACTCGGTACCGCGAGCGGTAGTGCGAAGAGCACCGCAAACACGCGCCGTCCAGGGAGAGCTACTCGCTCCGTGATCCAGGCCAGCGGTAAACCGCAGAGCGCACTGGTTACCGCGACCGTTATGGCTAATCCCACGCTGCGCAGCAACAACTCCCCGGTCCGGGGATGCCAGAGGGCGGCGAGCGACCGCTCACCGCCCTCTCCGGCACGCCACGCGAGGTAGGCGAGCGGGCACAGGGCGAGCGAGGTTACGAGCATGGCCAACACGAACTCGCCACTCGGCCGAGTTCGTGTCGGCCACGTGCGTCCACGCAGTCCTCGTAGAGCCCCGCCCGCCGAGACGCTCACAATAACCCGACCTCCTGCAACAGAGCAAGCGTCCCGCGCAGGTCATCGAGATCGGACAGGTCGAGATCCGGTGGATTCAGCGTCTCCAAGGGTGGTAGATCGGGATGGGCCGGAATCCCTTCGAGCAACGGATACTCGAACGTCTGCTCCGAGAAATAGCGCTGTGCCGATTCACTCAAAAGATAGTCGACGATCTGCAGCGCTGCGTCTTGCGCCCGGCTGCTCGCCAGTACGCCGACACCCGCGACATTCACCAATCCACCGGGATCGCCGTTCGTATAGAAGAAATTCTCGGCTGGCAGCGAGCGTCCCGCCTGGGCTCGTTCCCGCATCAGATAATAGTGGTTCACGAAACCCGCCTCAATTTCCCCCTGAATCACGGCTTGCACGATACTCGCGTTGTTCGGGAAGATACGGGTATCCAGAGCCTTCACACCCTCCAACCATCGTCGAGCGACATCCTCTCCCCGCAGCCGCCGCAACCCCGTTACGAACGCCTGGAACGACCCATTCGTCGGCGCCCAACCGAGTCGACCCCGCCACCGCTCATTCCCCGCGAAGTCAACGATCGACGCTGGAATCTCGTTCAGCTGCACACGTTCGGTGTTGTACACGACCGTGCGCACGCGCCCGCTCACACCGACCCAGACCCCATCGCGCGAGCGGTATATCGCCGGGACGCGTTCGAGCAGTTCCGCAGGCAATGTGACGAGACGGTTCTCCTTGGCGAGCGCACCGAGCGCCCCTGCATCTTGCCCGAAAAACAGGTCTGCTGGTGAGCGATCACCTTCTTCGAGAATCGCGGTGGCGAGTTCCGCGGTATCCCCATAGCGGACTCGCACATCGAGACCGAGTTCCTGGCCGATGCGGTCGAGTAGCGGACCGATGAGCGACTGGGAACGTCCCGAGTAGATCGTCACGCTCCGCGCTGCTTCGCGCGCCGTCGGAGTTACGGTGGGCATTCGCTCGGAAGCCGTCGGCGTGGACACCGGAGTCGGATCACTGACGGTGCCCGCCGAGGATGTTGGAACTGCTGCCGGCGCTACTGGAGTGGGTGTTGCGGATTCCTGCCGGCAGCCGAGGAGCAGTAGTGAACTCCCAGCAGCGAGCCCGAGCCCGCCGAGACGAAGAAGATCGCGGCGACGCATCTTCCCTCCTGTTCGTCGTCGTGTCTTCTCTACGGTCGCACGGTCCCACCATGCGACGACCAATCGTTCGGGCTCGGTGGCCACCGCAAATCCCGACAATATAGGTCGGGATTCATTATCCCGGTTATGACGATCGCTGTCAAGAAGTGACAGTGATACACCTGAGGAATCGCCGCCGGAGTCCCGCGATCCTCGCCATTCCGGGAGCCACGCTCTCGCTGCGCCGCGTTGACACCTGAGCTCCCCATCTCGCGGTCGCCCACGCGCCACCTCTCCGCGTTCTGCCACGACTCGCTCGCGCGAATCCGGGTATAGCACGCTGGGCGTTCGGCCAAGGCACGAGGCGACCCACCGTGCCGCGTATGCGCAGTGAGAACTTGACGGGAGCATACTCCAGGCCTATCGTGTTTGGGCAGGAGTCCATGCGTTCCGTAAAACACCGAAGGAAGGCCCGCGATGGTTCGTTCGCGGCCCACTCGTACGCTCAGCACCGGCGAGCGGATTCTCCAGGCGCTCGAGCTGATCGTCAGTGCCCAACCCGATCTTTCCGTGAAAGAACTCGCCGCCCAGCTCGGTGTCAGTCTCTCGACCGCCTACCACCTCGTGCACACGCTCGCCGCCGCCGGCTACGTGGTGATCGAGCCGCACCGCAGCTTGCGCGCTGGCCCGGCCCTCTACCGGCTCCTCGAGCGCCTACCGCGACCGCACGACCGCCCCGAGGCGTTCGAGCCTCTGATCGACGAGATCGGGCGGATCACCGGCTGTCGCGCGTACTTGGCTGCCTGGCACGACCGGGATGTGGAAGTACTCTACGTGCACGGGCGACGCGGCGTCCGGGAACTGCCTGGCCTGGGCCGCGGCTTCCGCGGCGCCGCGCACGCACTCGCACTGGGCAAAGTCCTGCTGGCCGGTCGTGACCGACGCGAGTGGCCCGACTACCTGGATGCTGATCGGTTTCCTTCCCGCACCCCGTTCACGCTGACCGATCCCGCTCGCCTCCACCACGAACTCGAAACGGTCCGGCAACACCAGATCGCGTACGACCGCGAGGAGTTCGCCCTCGGGTCTTGTTGCTTAGCCGTTCCCTTGACTCCGGTGATGCAGGGGCCCGCACGCCTCGCCGTCGGGATCAGTCTCCCACGCCGACGTTTCGAAGCGGAAGGCGAACTGGTGAGCGCGCTCGTGCGCCAGGTCACTCGACTGCATGCTTTTGGCACATAGTGCCAAAAGCCGCTGCGATCTCTTGTCTCCCTCCGCCTTCCCGTCTACGCTGACGAACAGCACAGCGGGTCATCGGGTCTCTCTTCCGTCGGTCCGGGAGGCGGTATGGACCGAGCTGTCCTGTGGGAACGGCTCGACTCTGTGCTCGATCCGGAACTCGACGAATCGATCGTTCGCCTCGGCTTCGTGCACGCGCTGGAAGAGACGGGCGATACGGTTCGTGTGGTGCTGCGGTTGCCGACCTACTGGTGCTCGCCGAATTTCGCCTATCTCATGGCGGACGGGGTGCGCCGCGCCCTGGCGGACGTACCAGGGATTCGCTGCGTCCGCGTCGAACTCGAGGACCACTTCGCCAGTGAGGTGATCTCCAGCGGTGTCACTGCCGGCCGATCCTTTTGCGACCTCTTTCCGGACGAGGCGCACGAAGACCTCGACGAACTCCGCCATCGGTTTCTCGTCAAGGGTTATCTGAGTCGCCTGCTGGTCTTGGTCCAGGCGTTGCGGCAAGCCGGCGCACTCGTCGTTGAACTCACGGCAGCGACTCTCGGTGCCCTCGAAATGTGCGGCGACATTGCCTGGTTGCGGACGACAGATGCGCGTCGCGGTCCGTTTCGTGCACGGATCGCTGCACGCTACGTCGCACGTCGCACGGAACTCGGGCTACCGGTGGACGACGGTTCGCCGCTGCTCCTCCGACCGGACGGCGAGCCGATCGGGGCTGAGGAGTTCGAGGAGGAACTCCGGCGGCTGCGCGCGACGGTCGTGAATCTGCGCGCTAGCACGGCGCTCTGCGAGGCACTCCTCTCCAGTCGACAGCGGTGGTGGCACGGAGCAGGACAGGAGGTGCGACGATGATCACCATCGATGGACAAGAGGTCTTCGTCATCGACGGGCACATCCACTTCTGGGACGGAAGCCCGGAAAACTGGCGCAACCAATGGGGCGAAGCCTGGATCAAGTGCTTCTACGATTACCACCTGGCGCTCAGCCCCAAGGAGGCCGTGTGGCCGTTCGAGAAGTTCGCAAAGTACAGCGAAGAGGATACCATCCGCGACCTCTTCATCGAGGGCCACGTCGACATGGGTATCTTCAACTCAACCTATCTCCGGGAGTTCTTCAAGAACGGCTTCAATACGCATGAGCAGAACTACGTCCTCGCTCAGAAGTACCCCGACCGCTTCATCCTCTGCGGGTCGTTCGATCCTCGCTGGGGCGAGGCGGGCTTCGATATCTTCCGGCGGATGGTCGAGCAGTATCCGATCCGCAGCCTGAAGCTCTACACCGCCGAGTGGTACAACGGGTCACGCGGCTGGAAGCTCTCCGACCCGATGGCCTACCGCTATCTCGAGCTGTGCCGCGAGCTGGGCATCAAGAATATCCACGTGCACAAAGGGCCGACCGTCTATCCGCTGAGCAAGGACGCCTTCGACGTCCACGACGTCGACTACGCGGCGACCGATTTCCCCGACCTCAACTTCATCGTCGAGCACGTCGGTCTTCCACGCCTCGACGATTTCTGCTGGATCGCCAAGCAGGAGAAGAACGTCTATGCCGGTTTGGCCGTGGCGAGCGCCTTCATCGCGACGCGCCCACGCTATTTCGCCGAGATCATGGCCAACCTGCTCTACTGGGTCGGCGAAGACAAGATCTTGTTCGGCAGCGACTACGCGATCTGGACACCCAAGTGGATCGTCGAAGCCTTCGCCCGCTTCGAGCTGCCAGAGGACATCAAGCAGGAGCACGGCGTCGACCTCATGCCGCAAGCCAAGCGGAAGATCCTGGGCGAGAACGCAGCGCGGCTCTATGGTATCGATATCGAGGCCCAGAAGGCGAAACTCGCCAAGGATCCGATCGGGCAGCAACTGGCGGCCAGCCAGGCAGCATGAGGTGACGCTCGGGAATGGACGGTGGGCTGGGTACCGAGGCGACCCAGCCCACCTGGCGCGGGAAGAAGGGAGTCTCAGGATGCTGGCAGCGCGACTCTATCGCTACGACCCGTCGATGCAGGAGGAACTGCGACTCGAGCAGGTTCCGGATCCGACCATCCAACAACCGGACCAGGTGATCGTTCGCATCGTTGGCGCTGGCTTGTGCCGCACCGATCTCCACATCATCGAGGGGGTCTGGCGCCCGATCCTCGATCCGGAGGGGAAACTCCTCCCGTACACGCTCGGCCACGAGAACACTGGGATTGTGGAAGCGGTCGGCAGTGCCGTGCGCAGCGTGCGCGTCGGGGATCGGGTCATCTGTCATCCCCAGGCGACCTGTGGTCTGTGTCTCGGCTGCCGGGTCGGGGAGGATATGTACTGCACAAACGCGCGATTCCCGGGGCTCGATTCGGACGGTGGTTTCGCCGAGTTTTTGGTGACGACCGAGCGCGCGCTCGTCAAGGTGCCCAATGATGTCGACCTCGTCGATATCGCGCCGCTGGCCGATGCCGGCCTGACGGCCTACCGGGCAGCCAAACGCGCCGCTCGGATCGCCCCACCCGATGGCTGGGTCGTCATCATCGGCATCGGTGGTCTCGGTCATATCGCCTTGCAAGTCCTGCGTGCCCTGGCTGGTGTACGGATCGTCGCAGTGGATCGCTCGTCACTCGCGCTGGAGCGAGCTAGAGAACTCGGCGCCGATCACGTCCTTCCCGGTGGGCCGGACCTGGTGCAGCACGTACACGAGCTGACTGGAGGTGGTGCCCACGTCGTGCTCGATTTCGTCGGTGAACAAGGCGTCGAGCAGCAAGGCTGGCAGATGCTGCGCAAAGGTGGCACCCACCTCATTATCGGCTACGGGGGCACGCTCG
>BEID01000046.1 GCA_002898975.1 bacterium HR27
CGCTCGCGCACTGGTCAATCAGCCGGACATCATTTGGGCCGACGAACCGACCGGGAATCTTGATACCGAGACGGCTGACGAGGTGATGGCGCTGCTCCGGCGTCTCAACCAGGAAAATGGCCAGACCTTCGTCATCGTGACGCATGATCCCCGTATCGGCGCGATGTGCGACCGGATCGTGCAGATGCGCGACGGCCGGATCATCGACGATGGATTGGCCGGATCCGAGCTGGATTCTCGCGGGGGCAGTGGGCAATGAACGAGATTTTCGGTGTCTCGCTCTTGCTCGTCCTCCGGATTCTGCTCGCCGCTTTCGGCGCGATCGTCGTCGTCACTGCTGGCCTGTGGTTGTGGCGGCCGGTGCTCGGTCGCATGGCCCTGCGCAATATCCCGCGCCGGCCAGTCCAGACAGTTCTCATCGTCATCGGCCTGATGCTGAGCACACTGATTTTCTCCGCTTCCCTAACCACCGGGACGACACTGCAACGCAGTATCACCGGGCAGGTCTTACGGTTGGCTGGGCCGGTCGACGAGCTGGTGGTGCAGGCGAGCGGTGATGCCCGGTTCGCTGGACCCCAGCCGGGTGTCTACCTTCCTGCTTCGGTCGTGGAACAGCTCGATCGCGTGGCTGCCCAGGAGCCCCGTGTCGCCGCAGTCGTTCCGGCACTCTGGCAGCCGGTCGCCGCAATCGACCTCCGGACACGCCAGAGCGAGCCGGCTCTGAATCTCATCGGCGTTCCGCCAGAGCGCCTGGCGGCGGTCGGGGGGCTCGTCGATACCGAGGGACGGCCGATCGATCTGGCGCACCTGGCCGAAGACGAGGTGGTGCTCGGAGCGGAGGCTGCCAAGCGACTCGACGCCCAGGTCGGTGACCAGCTCCAGGTCTTCATCGGTGGGCAACCGATCGAGGTGCGGGTCGCGGCGATCGCCCCCGATAGTTTCTTCACCGGAACCCTCAACGTGGGTGATGCCGGTGGTTTGACCGTTCCGTTGCCTCGGGCAGAGCAGTGGCTCGGGGCCGAGGGGCAGGTGAGCTTCGTCGCACTGAGCAACCAAAACGGGATGGAAGACAGTGAAGCGGTCACGCAAGCAGTGAACGCTGCGCTCGCGGACACGCCGTTCCGGGCCGTGCCGGTCAAGGAGCGGGCAGTCGAGCAGGCGGAGCAGGCCGGTGAGGCGTTCACGAATCTGTTCCTTCTGTCCGGACTTTTTTCGGTCGCTGCAGGTGTGTTGCTCATCTTCTTGATCTTCGCGCTGCTGGCTGCCGAACGCAAAACCGAGATGGGGACGCTGCGTGCGCTGGGGATGAAGCGCTGGCACCTCGTCGCGCTTTTCGCGCTCGAGGGGATGGGATACAACCTCCTCGCTGCGCTAGTGGGCGCCGTTGCCGGTGTCGCGGTCGCCTACGCTATCGCCGGGTTCATGGGCCGGCTGGTCGGAGAATTCTTCACGATCGAGCCGTCGTGGCGGCCGCGTGATCTCGTACTCGCCTATCTCATGGGGGTTGTCGTTACCTTCGTCACGGTCGTTATTGCGGCGTGGCGCGTCAGCCGGCTGAACATCGTGGCGGCGATTCGCGACTTGCCGGAACCGCAGTTGCCGAGGGCGAGCCGCCGCTGGCTCGTGGCTGGTGTCGTCGGGTTGCTCGCTGGCGGCGCACTCTGCTGGTTGGGATGGCGGGACGGGAGTCTCGGCTGGTTCTCCCTCGGCATGTCACTGGTACCGCTCAGTGCTGCAGCGGTATTACGGCGCTTCGGCGTACCGGCACGCCCGCTCTACAGTCTGGCGGCGCTGCTCGTGCTGTTTTACTGGCTCATGCCCGATTCCTGGCACGAACGGCTCTTCGGGCCGATGAGCGGCGGCTTCGAGTTGTTCGTGCTCGCCGGTCTCATGATGGTCGCGGCGCTGACTGTCCTGCTCGTCTGGAATATCGAAGTCGCGGTGGGACTGGTCGGCCGGCTCGGGCGTGCTTTCCGGCGCTGGTTACCGGCTGTCCGGATCGCGGTCGCCTACCCGATGGCATCGCGCGGTCGGACCGGGCTCACCGTGGCGATGTTCAGTTTGATTCTGTTCGCGCTCGTCGTCATGTCGACGATCTACGCGAATGTGGTCGCGATTTTCGCTGGCCCTCTAGCAGATGCCGGATGGGATGTCGAGGTCACGCAAGTCGGTGCGCAGCCGATCCCTGACCTCATCGGTGCGCTACGGGAGGGTGGCGTCGACGTGACGGCCATCACCGCGAGCGGGCGGGTGGCGAGCGTACCCTGGACGCGGGTCAGTGTGCGTCCGGTGGGAGCCTCGACCGGTGACTGGGCTCGTTACCCGGTTCGTGGGATCGATCCCGATTTCGCGGCGAACGTCGAGGCGCCGTTGCAGCTGCGCAGTGCGGACTACGCGACGGATCGTGCAGCATGGGAGGCCGTCGCGCGTGATCCCTCGCTCGCGATCGTGGACGCCAACGTGCTCCAGCAGCGCGGCGGTGACCCGGCGAACCTGTATCTGCCGCAGCTGCGAACGAGCGAGGGAAGTTTCCAGCCAGTCGAGCTGGAACTCCGCGACAATGCTAGCGGGAAAACGACGACGGTTCGCGTGATCGGTGTGATCGATGGCAGGATCTCGTCGTTGGTAGGCCTCTACGTGTCCGAGCAGCTGGTTGGGGAGGTTTTCGGGCGTCCCTCAACGATCGAGTACGAACTACGGCTCGTCCCCGAAACTGATGCCCGCACCTTCGCACGGGACGTCGAGGCAGCGTTGCTCCCATTCGGCGCGCAAGCAGCGGCGACGAGCGATCTCATCGGTCGAGCGACCGGGATCATCCGCGGGTTCATTCGAATCATTCAAGGTTTCATGGCGCTCGGCCTCGTCGTGGGCATCGCCGCGCTCGGTGTCGTCTCGTACCGTGCGGTCATCGAACGGCGACACCAGATCGGGGCGCTCCGCGCGATCGGGTACCAGCGGGCGATGGTCGCCGTGGGTTTCCTGCTGGAGTCCGCGCTCGTTACCAGTGCAGGGATCGCTGGAGGAACGTTGCTCGGTATTCTCCTTGCCCGGAATGTGGTGACGGGTGAAGAAGATCTAGCAGGGCGCTTCGAGCAGTTCTCGCTCGTCGTGCCATGGGGGCAGCTCGCGCTCTTCGCTGGGCTCGCGTTGGGTGTCGCGCTGTTGATGGCCTATGTACCGGCACGGCAGGCGTCGCGCGTTTCGATCGTCGAGGCGCTGCGGTACGAGTGAGACCCGCATGGGTGTCCGCGCTCTTCTCGTCACGCTCGTGCTCGCTCTCGTCGGGCTGTGGCTCAGCCAGGACGGTATCGTCTCGGCACAGCAGGCCGTCAGCCAGCCGCAGACGTTCACGGCGACTGCCCGTGTTGTCGAGGTACTCGAGGAAGGCGTCACCACGGTCGGCCCGGTGACGCAGCCGTACCAGCGGCTGCTCGTCGAGCTGACGAGCGGCCCGGAAAAGGGCCAGCGTGTGGAGGTATCAGTCGGCGTCCGTGACCTGAACACGGCTGGCCAGCGCTTCGCACCGGGCGATCGCCTCTTTCTGACCGTGTCGACCGGCCCGGACGGGAGTCGTGCCTACACGATCCTCGATCGGGACCGCTCGACGCCGTTGGCCGTGCTCGCTGTCCTGTTCGCTGGCGCGATCGTCGCGCTCGGCCGCTGGAAGGGCGTGCGGGCGCTCCTCGGGCTCGCGTTCACGTTCGTCGTCTTGATTTGGGTGCTCGTGCCGCTGATCTTGCGCGGCTATCCACCGGTACCGGTGGCCATTGCCGTCTCGTTCGTCGTGTTCGTGGTGACGCTCACGGTGACGCACGGAGTCGGGCGGATGGTTCTCGCAGCCATGGCAGGCACGAGCTTGAGCTTGATCTTGACTGGTCTCCTGGCTGCGCTGTTCGTCGCAGCTGCTGGGCTGACCGGACTGGCGGATGAGGAGGCGAGCTTTCTCCAGGTCGTTCTCGGGGAGCGGGCAGTGAGTCCGCGAGGGCTACTGCTCGCCGGGATGCTGGTCGGTGCCCTCGGCGTGCTCGACGACATCACGGTCTCACAAAGCTCGCTGGTCTTCGAGCTGCGGCGGGCCAATCCGTCGCTGACCGGTTGGGAGCTGTTCGCCGCTGGTGTGCGTGTTGGCCGCGACCATATCGCAGCGACGGTCAACACGCTCGTTTTGGCATATGCCGGAGCGGCGTTGCCCTTGCTCTTGCTGTTCAGCCAGCTGGAGGAGCCGCTCCTCTGGATCCTCAACCGCGAGATCGTGGCGCAGGAGGTCGTCCAGACGCTCGTCGGGAGTCTGGGACTGATCGCCGCGGTACCGCTGACGACCGGCTTCGCAGCCTGGCTGGCGGTGCGAACACCGGTGACTGCGCTCGAGTCCTCACCGCATCATCATGGGCACGTGCACTGATGAACAGCCAATCGTACCGTGCGTCCGAAACAATCGTGACAGCTGCGTGCGCGACACCGATCGGAGTTCTACGCCTCTACGGTTGCTCCAGGGGTCTCTTGGCGATCGTCCTGCCTAAGCAGGATCTGCAGGCCGTCGAGCGGAAGCTGGTGCGGTATCTCGCCCGCAGCGGTGTCCGTCACGTCATTCTCCGCGAGGAGGAGAGGGCGCTCGCTGACGTGCGACATCAGCTGTGGGAGTACTTCGCTGGGCTGCGGCGACGCTTCACGGTGCCGGTGTACCTCTGCGGTACATCGTTCCAGCAGCGGGTGTGGCAACTCGTTGACGAGATCCCCTTCGGTACGACCTGGACGTACCGTGAACTCGCCGAGCGGCTGGGGCATCCGACGGCGGTGCGGGCCGTCGGGGCAGCGCTCGCCGCGAATCCCTTGCCGATCGTCATCCCCTGTCATCGCGTCGTCGGTGCGCGGGGTGCGTTGCGTGGCTACGCTGGCGGACTCGCCCTCAAGGAGTTCCTCCTCACGCATGAACGGGCGGTTGCCCAGCATCCGTGATATCACCAGCCGCGTTCGAGGCGCTGGAAGGCGCGGTGCAAACGCCGGGCGACGCGCTGCCGTTCCACGCGCTCGGGGTCACGGAACAACCAGACGAGCACGATTCCAGCAACGAATCCCCCGATGTGCGCCCAGTAGGCGACACCACCGGTGGGAGCGGTCGGCACGCCGAGCGAGGCGAGTCCGGCGAAAAATTGGAAGACAAACCAGAGCCCGATCAGGATGATGGCCGGCAGGTAGAAGAAGATCGGAATGAAGCCGAAGAACGTGACAGTGCGCACCAAGCCGCCCGGGTAGAGGACGAGATAGGCTCCCATGACGGCAGAAATCGCACCGGAGGCACCCACCATCGGGATGCGCGAGGCGGGATCGAGCAAGGTCTGGGCCCAAGCTGCAGCTACACCGCCGAGGAGGTAGAAGAGAAGATAACGGAAGTGGCCCATCGAGTCTTCGACATTGTCGCCGAAAATGTAGAGGTACCACATGTTTCCGATGAGATGCGCGAAACCACCGTGCAGGAACATTGAGGTGAAGACAGTGAGGTACACCGGAAACCCAACTGTCGGCGGGAGATCGACGCCGCGGGTCAGCTCGTAGGGAATGGCGCCGTATTTGAAAATGAACGCCTCCAGGCGTTGCGGCGATTGCGCCATCAGGAGCAACTGATAGAGAAACACGAGCACATTGATGGCAATGAGCATCGTGTTGACGATGGGGAAGCTCTGCCGGCCACTGTTGTCATCGCCGATCGGGAACATCGTCCAGCCATCCCCCGATTCCGACAGACGATGGAGCCAGCAGCGAGGCGATCTCGCTGCTCGCTGCCATCATCACTGCGGTCACTCGCCCTGTCGTGTCTCTTCCTGAGCCTGCTCGGCCAGAAGACGACGGAACTCGTGCACCTCGCGTTCATAACCCTGGTATTGGAATGTGACACGTGACTGGTTGTTGGCATCGCCGCGGATGTCGATTTCGACGAACCCGTGGGGATCCTCGAACCGCATGAACCCGGCGAGATCGCGCACCAGCGGGATGCCGAGCTGCTCCGCGAAGAATTGTCGCGCTCGCCGCGCGACTTCGTCCGGATGGAGTCGAAACGGATGCGTTTCTGCCATGACTCTCCCTCCCATCCGTACGTGATACCGACGATACCGACTAAGTCCACGGGCCGGCAAGTCCGCTGTCACCCACACCGACCGAGCGATTCGAGCAGTGCAGTAACGTGTTCGACATCGGCGAGATCGGGCACGACAGCATCCGGGTGCTCGGCACGGAGTTCTTCCACACCGAAGCGGCCAGTGGCTACAGCGAGTACCTTCGTGCCGCTCTCCCGCGCCGCTGCGATATCGCGAGGCGTATCGCCGACGAGAATCGTCTGCTGGTGCGACGGTGAGACGGCGAACCGGGTACGGGCATCCTCGATCGCTCGGGTGACCAGTTCGTGGCGCTCCTGCGCATCATCGCCATAGGCGCCGAACGGCAAGGCGCGATCCAGCTCAGCTGCAGCCAGTTTCCAGCGGGCGACGAGCGCGGCGTTTCCCGTCAGGACGCCCGTCAGATGCCCGCGCTGCTGGAGTCGATCGAGGAGCGGGCGCACGCCGGGCAGGACCCAGTCACGGCGAGCGCCCGGCGGGACCAGTTCACGATAGCGGGTGCCCATCCGTCGCATGACCTGCGGGAGCAGCTGAGCGATCGCCTCTTCACTCACGCCGTGCCGGAGCAGTGCGAGGCGGGCGATCTGGCTATCGAGCATGCCAGCGAGCGGGATGCCGTCGAGGGACACCGGTTCGCCGAGCAGTTCGTGCAGCGCCTCCCGCATCGCCCGCGCGTGTGCCGGATCACCGGCTCGTAGGAGCGTACCGTCGATATCGAACAGGATCAGCAGCGTCATCTCCGGCTCCTCGCGTGCGGTGCGCAGAAACGCGTCACGATCTCGAAGAGTGCCCGCGTCGCGAACTCGAGCGTGTCGACCGAAATGCGCTCGTCGTGCGCGTGAGCCAGATCGAACTCTTCTGGGTGGTCGCGCATCGGCATGAATCCGTAGACCTTGATGCCCGGCAGGCACTTGGCGTCGGTGCCGCCCGGAACGAGATACGGCACGACGCGTGCACCAGGATCGAGCTCCGCCATCGTTTCGCCGATGACCCGGAACAACGGCGAGTCCGGGTCGGCCTCGATGCCGCGACCGCGGCTCGTGAGCTGGACTTCGACGTTCGGTCCGACGAGCCGCTGGACCTCGGCGGCGAACGCTTCCGGATCTTGACCCGGCAGGATGCGGCCGTCGACCTCGATCGTCACTTCCGACGGGATGACGTTGATCCGGTGCCCGCCCCGGACGATCGTCGGCACAGCGGTGTTGCGCGTCATGGCGTAGAGCAGCCGCCGCTCGCCACCACCTAGCGGGAGCGCTGCCAGCCGTTCCCACGTCGGATCGGCCAGGGTTGCCTCGATCTGCTCGCGGATGCGGCCGCCGAGAGCCTGGCCGATCTCGCGGAGGAAACGTGTCACGGTAGGTGTGAGGACAGTCGGAAACGTGTGGGTGCTCAGCGTCAAGATCGCGCGGGCGGCATGCTGCATCGCGGTATCAGGGATCGGCATAGAAGCATGGCCAGGCTCGCCACGGGCGATGAGCCGCAGGCGTGCAGCTCCCTTCTCCCCGGTCTGGCAGAGGTAGAAACGCTGGCTGCCGAGCGTCAGTGCCATACCGCCGCCCTCGTTGATCGCAAACTCGGCATCGATGAGTTCGCGCCGGTTCTGCCACATCCAGCAGGCACCGAATTGGCCACCAGCTTCCTCGTCCGCGAAGACAGCGAAGATGACATCGCGCTCCAGCGGGATCTCCAGGCGGCGAAGGAGCAGCATTACCCCGAGTTCGCAGGCGACCAATCCCTTGGTATCGACCGCGCCACGTCCCCAGACTTTGCCGGCGACGACTTCGCCCCCGAAGGGATCGCGTGTCCACTTGGCTCGCTCGACGCTCACGACGTCGCTGTGTGCCATCAAGAGGAGCGGCCGGCCTTTCCCCTGCCCGCGCAGCC
>BEID01000047.1 GCA_002898975.1 bacterium HR27
TCCCGGTGGGTGAGTCAACGGGTGCTCGGCGAATCACGCGACGACCTCCGCGAGTGGATCGTCCGCCAGGCCAGCGTCGCTGAATACCGGCGCGCCACGCTGGAAGCGCTCGCCTTCCTCACCTGGCTCAAGCGGTTCGCCGAAGCCGAACTCGTGAAGGAGTGAGCCGATGCGCGAACGACCACGACCCGACCAGCCACGCGGGAACGGTCGCCCACCCCACCGCGGTGCTGGACGGCCGCCGGGGGATGGACGATCCGGCCCACCGCGCGAGCGCGATCGGTCAGCGGCACGTCCCAGTGAGGAGCGCGGCCGATCGCACCCGCTCCTCCCATCCGCCACGCGGACACTGTGGAACAACGCAGGCGACCGGGTGACGAACCCGGCGCTCCTCTTCGACCGCTTCGCTCCCGAAGATGCGGTGTTCGGCGACCGTACCGACGCGACACCGCGCCGCGACTTCCTGCGCGAGGTGATCGCATCAGCCGGGCGGCTCGCCGCGAGCGCTCTCGCCGAGCAGATCCTGGCGCGCTGGGAGGCGACGGTGCGTGCCGCGGGAGCGCAGCCGTTTTCCGTCGAGCTCGAGTCTCGCCTGGTCACCGGCCTCGGTGCGCACGGTCCGCTCGAGATCGGCTTCCGCTTCGACCGGCTCGGCTTTCCCGTGCTGCCGGGGAGCGGCCTCAAGGGTGTCGCGCGCGCCTACGCGCACCTCGTCGAGCGACGCGACGAGTCGGATCCCGACTTCCTCGCAATCTTCGGCCGCGTGCCCAGGTCGGGAGAAGCGCACGACGTCGGCCAGGCCGGTGCGCTGGTCTTCTTCGATGCCTACCCCGAGCCGGGCTGGCGCCTGGAACTCGACGTGATGACGCCCCACTACCCGGACTATTACAGCGGGAAGGAGCCACCGACCCCCTGGCAGAACCCGAACCCGATCACCTTTCTCGCCGTCGCGCCGGGTACGCGCTACCGGATCGCCATCGGGCTCCGCCAGGGAGCCAGCGATCCCGATGGTCGCCTGCGTGCGCTGGCGACAGAAAGGTTGCGGAGGGGACTGGCCCAGCTCGGTTTCGGGGCCAAGACGACCAGCGGCTACGGAGTCTTCCGGATCGGAGGGTGAACGGTGAGCCAGCCGGTGCGTCGCGTGCTCGTCCTCAACGTCGGGAAGCCGATGGACGGGAATGTCGCCGATCGTCCGGAAGCGTTCGCCTTGCGCGAAGCGCGGCCGGATTACGTCGTCTTCGTCTGCTCCCAGCCGGGCGACACCCAGACCGGGAGCCTCGACTTCGTCGACCAGTACGCGACGCTGGCTGGCCTCGCGCCGGAGCAGTACGAGGTGCTCGCGCTTCCCGATCCCGATGACCTCGTCCGCTGCTACGAGGCGCTCGTCGCCCGGTTCGCTGACCTCCGCCAGCGCTTCCCAGGCGCCGAACTCCTGGCCGACTATACCGCTGGGACCAAGTCGATGAGCGCGGCGCTCGTCCTCGCTGCGCTGGACAGCGAGGGTTCGCCCGAGGTGCAGCTCCGGCTGGTGCGCGGAGCGCGCGGTCGCCAGGCGACCGTCATCCCGGGCACGGAAAGTTTCGCGCCGGTCTCCGGCGTCCACGACGTGCGGGCGCGCCGCTTCCTCGGCCTCGCCCGGAGCGCCCTCGAGCGCTACGACTACGCCGAGGCAGCCGCGACGCTCGACGAGGCCATGCGCCGGGAACTCTCGCCGACACTGCGGAGCCAGCTCGAGCGAGCGCGCAACCTCTGCCGGGCTTTCGACGCATGGGACCGCTACGAGCTGCCAGCGGCGATCCGACTGTTCGAGCTGTACCGCCGCGACTGGCACCGGCAGCTCGCAGTGCTCGAGCAGCTCCAGGGGGTGGTCGCTGCCTTCTCGCTGGTCGAGCAACCACCGACCGACCAGCCGCGTCTGGCTGCGCTCGACCGGCTGCGCGATCCCTACCTCGCGGTCGAGGACGTGCTCTATAACGCCGAGCGTCGGGCTGCCCAGGCGCGATATGACGACGCCATGGCACGGGTGTACCGCGCGCTCGAGCTGCTCGTCCAGTTGCGCCTCTGGCTGGGGCACCGGATCGATACCGCTGACGTCGATCTCGCCCGAGTTCCTGAAGAGCGGCGTGCCCAGCTCGCAGCACGCGACCGTGGGAACGGGGTGGTGCGCCTCGCCCTCGTCCAGGCTTGGGATCTCCTGGCCGACCTGCCAGCCGAGCCGCTCGCCGATTGGCTCCGTGCCGAGCGCGGCCGGCTCCTCGACTGGACGAAGCACCGCAACGCGTCGCTGCTCGCGCACGGGTTCTCGCCGGTGACGGCGGCGATTTGGCAGCAGCACGGGCAGGCTGGTCTCGCGCTGTGCCGCGCCGGACTGGCCGAGCTCGCCGCGCGTCAGGTACGCCGGCCACTGCAGCACGGCCAGTTCCCCCGGTCGGAACTCCTGAACGGACTCGGCTAGCGAGGTGCGGAACACAGTGTCCACCGGGCGACGCAGACCTGGAGCCCCTCGGCTCCCTCTCCCACGGTCGCCCCTGTAGGGGCCACGCACGCGTGACCTGTCCGGCCCGAGACGGCCGGGAACCGAACCGCGGGTGGATACTCGTGCCTTCCGGTGCGCACGGGCGACGCACGCGTCGCCCCTACGGAAAAATCCGCGTCATGGTCTCCCAACGGCCACCTGCCGGTCACCCACCGGCCCCTCTCGACCACCGTCGTCCCTGTAGGGGTCAGGCGTGCCTGACCCAGCCGGGCCGTCAGGCCCGGGAACGAACCACGTACCCGCTCCTTCCGGCGTGGACGGGCGCGGCACGCCTCGCCCCTACGGAAACGACGTGTGATCCGTTACCGACGGTTACCGATGGTCTCCCGCTCGTAATCAGCTGACCACCGTCGAGTCCTGTATGGGGCGGGCGCGCCTGACCCGCCCGGCCCTGGCGGGCCGGGAACCGATACCGTTGCTGCGCCTTGCGGTGCGCACGGGCGACGCACGCGTCGCCCCTACGCGGGTGCGGTGGGTTGCCGACGCTGGTCTGCCTCATCGCCCACCGGCACCCGATCGACCACCATCGTCCCTGTAGGGGTCAGGCGTGCCTGACCCCGCCGGGCCGTCAGGCCCGGAAAACCGGGCCACGTTCCCACACAATCCTGCGTGGACGAGCGGCGCAGGCGATCGAGCCCCCGGGCCCCCTCTCCCGCACGGTGGGGGGCCGCGATAGCGGCAGGGGTGAGGGGTGTTCCACCGCGTGCGAAGATCTGGACGGCCGATTGCCGCGCCTCTCGGCGCGGATGGGCGACGCACGCGTCGCCCCTACAGGGGGAACGGGTAGGGGCGCCGCGGGAGCAGCGGGGGTGAGGGGTGTCCCCCGGGCGACGCACGCGTCGCCCCTACGCGCGTGTGGTCGGTTACCGACGGTCGCTCGTCGATCGCCCACCCGCACCCGTTGCCTACCGCCATCCCTGTAGGGGTCAGGCGTGCCTGACTCATCCGGCCCGACAGCGCCGGCACGCATCGCCACCGTGCCGCGCCATCCGGCGCGGATGGGCGACGCACGCGTCGCCCCTACGCGCGTGTGGTCGGTTACCGACGGTCGCTCGTCGATCGCCCACCCGCAGCCGTTGCCTACCGCCATCCCTGTAGGGGTCAGGCGTGCCTGACCCATCCGGCCCGACAGGGCCGGCACGCGTCGCCACCGTGCCGCGCCATCCGGCGCGGATGGGCGACGCACGCGTCGCCCCTACAGGGGGAACGGGTAGGGGCGCCGCGGTAGCAGCGGGGGTGAGGGGTGTTCAGGCCGATGCGGCGATCATCGATTGGTGTCTTTCCGTGCCTCGCGGCGCGGACGGGCGCGGCACGTCGCGCCGCTACACGGCAATTCGGGCGACGCACGCGTCGCCCCTACTGAGAAAACGTGGACGGGGTGCCGCGCCAGCCAGCCGGGGTGAGGGGTATCCCTGTGGACGCGGCACACCGCGCCCCTCCACAGGAAACAGGCTTGGCCGGTCGCCGATGGTCACCTGCCCATCGCCGACCGGCCCCTCTCGACCACCGTCATGCCTGTAGGGGTCAGGCCTGCGTGACCCGCTCGGGTCAGGCATACCTGACCCAGCCGCCCCGCCAGGGCCGGCAAAAGAACATGCGGTCGAGCCGAAACTGCCGACGCGCCTCGTCCGTTAGAAACAGTGGGTCGCTTCCCTTGGGGTCGCCGACCTCGGCATGAGGAATCCAAGGAGGGAGACGTCGCGGTGCGGTGGCTGGTCGGCCTGACGGTGCTCGGCCTCTTCGTCTCGCTCGCCGCTCGACCGCTCGAAGCAACGAGCGCTCAGGCGGCGCCGTCGATCGTGTATTTTCCGGCGACGGGCCACCATCTCGCCGAGCCGTTTCTCTCCTTTTGGCGCAGCCACGGTGGGCTCCGCATCTTCGGATACCCGCTCAGCGAGGCGCACGAGCGCGAGGGGCTGCTCGTCCAGTACTTCGAACGCGCTCGGATGGAAGCGCCATCGGGCTGCTGGGGACATGCTGACTGTCCGGTCCAGCTCACCCGTATCGCTGCACTCCTGACTGCTGGTCGGATCGACCCGGCGTTCGCACCGCTCTCCCTCCAAACACCGCCACCCGAGACACCGCTCCGTCGCTTCTTCCCTGAGACTGGCCATTTTCTCTCGTATGGCTTCCTTCGTTTCTGGTTGCGGAACGGTGGACTGCCTGTCTTCGGCTACCCGATATCCGAAGAGTTGAGCGAGGTCGACCCGGTGACCGGGCAGACCTTGACGGTCCAGTACTTCGAGCGGGCCCGCTTCGAGTGGCACCCCGAGGCGCTCGGCACGCTCTGGGAAGTCCAGCTCGGCCGCCTGGGTGCCGAACTCGCCTTGCGCGACGGTATCGACACGAGGCCGGTTCCCCGGCAGGACGGCGTACCGGACTACGATCCGGCGCTCTTCCCGCGTTCCTTCCGCTTGCCGGTGCTCATGTACCACGACGTGGGCGAGCCGGCTGCCCGGTACCGCATCCCGCTCTGGCGACTCGAGCAACAGCTGGACTGGCTGCTCGCCAACGGCTACGTCACGATCTCGCTCGAGCAGGCCTTCGAAGCGTTGCTCGCTGATGGTCCGCTCCCCGAACGGGCAATCGTCATCACGTTCGACGATGGCACACGCTCCCAGCTCGCCGCTGCCCGAGCGCTCGCCGTACGCAACATGACGGCGACCTTTTTCGTCGTTCCTGGCCGGAGTGCGCTCGGACCAGCTGAGCTGCGTGAGCTTCGCACCATGGGGCACGAAATCGGCTCGCACTCCGTGACGCACCGTGCGCTCACCCGGCTCGACGACGGCGCGGTTCGCTGGGAAGCGCTCGCCAGCCGCCAGCAGCTCGAGGAGTGGCTCGGTGAGCCGGTGCGTTTCTTCGCCTATCCGGGTGGGGAATGGGACAGCCGCGTTGCTGCGATCGTCGCTTTGACGGGCTATCACGGAGCGATGGCAGCCTGGGGTGGGACACGCTGGACGCGCGAGCGACGCTGGGCCGAGCCACGGATCGAGATCGATGGTCGCTTCGCGCTCGACCGGTTCGCCTGGTACGTCGAACGCTTCTGAGCCGGTCTCTTCTCGACCACGCTGCCGCGCGAACACCGACCGGGCCACGACAAGGTGGCCCGGTCGGTGCCCATCCCTTCCCTCTCCCGCGTCGCGCGGTATCTGTGGGGAGTGTTCAACTGCTCTGCTGCTTGGCGCGCCGGCGCTCGAGGAACGCCTGGATCGCGCCTTGCGCCTCCGGCGTCGTGAAGACGCGCAGGAACAGCTCACGCTCGAACCGCAGCGCCGCGTCGAGCGGCATCTCGAGCCCGTGCACGATCGCTGCCTTGGCTGCTCGCACTGCTGCGGGCGAGTGCTGCGCGATCTGTCGCGCCAGTTCGAGCGCCCGGTCGCGGTATTCCTCCGGTGGCGTCACGACATTGACCAGTCCCAACCGCTCGGCCTCTTCGGCGGAAAACTCGCGGCCCGTCAGCACCAGTGCCATCGCACGGTACTTGCCGAACCGCCGGGCCAGGAGCTGCGTTCCACCGGCGCCGGGAATGAGTCCGATCCGGATCTCCGGCGCCGCGAACCGTGCCGTCTGCGCCGCGACGACGATATCGCAAGCCAGCGTCAGTTCCAGCCCGCCACCGAACACAATTCCGGAAACAGCCGCGATGAGCGGCTTCGGAAAGCGCCGGATCGTGTCCCACTGGGGAAGGTCGGAGCGGCTGGTCGCCAGCTCTTCGACGGTCACGTTGGCGAAGCCGTCGATATCGGCTCCGGCCGAAAAAGCCCGCTCGTTCCCGGTGAGAACCACGACGCGCACCGCGTCGTCGACTCGTGCCTCCTCGAGCGCGGTGCACAGTTCCTGCATCATCTGCGCGTCGATCGCGTTGAGCTTCTCCGGCCGGTTCAACCGGAGCAGCAACACCCCGTCCTGGCGTTCCTTGACGATCCGTTCCATTCTCGCTCCCCTTTTCCCTCACCTCAGCGGCGTGGCGCCGTGAGCGCTTGGAGCGTCGCGCTGGCCTGGCTGCGCAGATCTGCTTGCTGCAGTACCTCGAGAGCCGCGTTCCGTTCCGCAACGAGCAGATCCGCCACTGTCCCGGCGCGTCGCAGCGCACGTGCCAGCGCCTCGACGACGCGCCGCGCGGCCGGCTCCAGCTCCGCTAGCTTTGGGCCCGCGGCCAGCGTCTCGCCTGCTTCGGCCAGTGCTTCGCTCAGCGCGAACGGTCGCGCCGGCACACTGCGGGCCAGTCCCCGTGCGATCCCGGCCGCTGCATCGAGCAGCCCGTCGCGGTCGGCAGTCGCCAGCCAGAGATCGCAGAGGGGCCCGAGCGCGCCGGCGCGCGCGGACGAATCGACCCGTTCGGCCGCGAGGAGCGCAGTGAGGGCGCGTGCGGGACTCAGTTCGGCGCGGAACGGTGCCGCGAGCGTGCGCTCGCGTACCTCGCTGCGCAACCGCAGTGCAGTGGCGGCTCCCAGCGGCAAGAGTCCGGCCGTCGCACCCGGATAGCCGGTCGCTGCCGTCAGATAGGCGACGGTCGCGTCGCTCCAGAGCGCGAGTGTCGTCGCAGCTCCGCGTGCCTCGCCGTCGAGTGCGGTGACGACCGGTATGGGCAGCTCCGAGAGGGTCTGCAGCGTCTGCTGGAGCTGCTCCAGGCGTGCTTCCAGTTCCGGCCAGTTGCCGGCCTCAGCCAGCTCGAGCAACTCCCCGTACGGGTAACCCAGCCCCTCGAAGGCAGGGACGAGAACCACAGCGCTCGGCCACCGAGCCAGGGCACGTTCCAACGTCTCGGCGAGCGAGGTGAGTGAGCGGACCCGCACCGCTACCACGCCGTCGCCGAGTTCGCGCAGCCCCTCGCGGTCCAGCGCTTCGCGCGTCCGGATCTGCCGCGTCCGCCGCGTCGAGGGGAGCTGCTCCTCCGGCACCAGTTCGCCCGTCGCTGGGTCCAGGACGTGACCGTCGACGAAGAAACCGCCACGACGCTCGGCGAGGTCGAGGAGCCCATCGGCTGGCAGACCGGCCTCGGCGACCAGTTGCCGAACCCGCGGGATACCGAGGAACTGCATCTGCGCGTACGGCCCGGCTGCCCAGCCAAACCCCCACTCCAGTGCCCGGTCGACACTCGCAATATCGCGTGCGGCGTCTTTCGTCCGCAGCAGGACGTAGCCGAACGTCCGACCCAACAGTTGCCGGACGTAGTCGCCGTAGGGGGATGGCAATTCCAGAGCACCGAGCAGGCGCTGCGGGAACGGCTGGCGCAGCAGCTCCTCCAGCCCCGGAATCGCCGGCGGCCGGGAGGGTCGGTCGGCCCGCTGGATCGGATCGTAGGTCAGCTGCTGGTCGCCCTCGCGGCGTAAGATCCCGCCTCCCGTCTTGTCGCCGAGCCGGTTCGCCTGATAGAGATCGAGGATCCAGTCCGGTACCGCGTAATCGTCACCGGTCGATTCCTGCAAGCTACGCGTGCCCAGGACCAGGATATCG
>BEID01000048.1 GCA_002898975.1 bacterium HR27
CACGGTGCGGGACTGTTCCGCGTCGGAACTGACCGCTGTCTTGGGGGCGGACACGATCGTGCCGCTCCCCCCTGCAGGGACCGGGTGCGGGCGGCGCCAGAGGACGGCGAGCACGCCCACCGTTCCTGCCAGCAGGGCGAGCGCGAGGAGTGCTCCGAGCTGGCTCGCTGGACTGGGCTGCCACGCCACGGTGGGCCAGGCGACCGGCTGCACGAGCGGTGCTGGATCGACGAAGCGGGGAGCTGGTTGGAACAGCGGGATGGCACGGACGGCCAGGTCGAGCGCAGCCATCGCTAGGCTGAAGCGAAAAAAGGCGAGCAGCGGCTGACGGTCGGTTAGGGCGCTGGAGAGGGCGCGGCTGGTGTAGGGGAGATCGCCGATGCCGTCGCGGTCGGTGTCGTACCCAACGTAGTCGCTCCAGAAGTTGCCGCGACCGTTCTCCGCCCAATCGATCTGCTGCAGCGTGCCGCCGCCTTGTGGGGCGGCTTGTTCGAGATTTTCCAGGAAGACATTACCAGCGATAACGTTGCGCCGGGTCGCTGGCGTCACCAGGAGCCCGACATCGTTGTACGCGATCCAGTTCCCGCTGATCCGGTTCGCGGCGTTTTCGGAGATCGGCGAGTTGTCGAGGTAAAGGCCGACACGATTGCGGAGCATGAGGTTCCCTTCGATCGTCGCCCCGTCCGTCTCCTTGAGCGCCAGACCGTAGCCGGACGGGCCGCGGTTGTGGAGGAAGACATTGCCGCGCACCGTCTGGCGTGCGCCGTACATGAAGTAGATGCCGACCGAGTTGTCGCGCAGGAGATTGCCGTCGACCGTACTGTCGTTCGAGTACATAACGTGCACTCCGTACCGGCCCCGCTCGACGATATTGCCGCGGACGAGGGTGCCGTCGGAGTACCAGACGAGGACGTCGCGACTCTCCTGGACGTGGTTGTCGAGCAAGCGGGCGCGTGGGCTGTACCAGAGTTTGATACCGTCGCCGCGCTGCGGTTCGGGTAGCGGCTTCCCGATGACCAGGTTTCCCTGGACGAGTCCGTCCGGTGCGTCGAGGAGCTGGATGCCGAAGAGGCTGTCGAGTACCTGGTTGCTGACGATCTGCGCACGGGGTGCGCGGACGAGGATGCCGCTGTCCTCGTGATCGTGACTCGTGCCGCTGCCGCGGATGACAAATCCCTCGAGATGGACGTCTGCTGCGGTGATGGTGACGACCGTTCCGATTCCACCGCCGTCGATCACCGGCCAGTCCTCGCCGAGCAGCGTGAGCGGTCGGTCGATGACGATCGGCCCGGAGTAAACGCCGCCGCGCACGCGGATCGTCGCGCCGGCCGGTGCAGTCGCAAGGGCGACGAGGAGATCGTGCACGGGGCAGGTGGGGCAGACGGGGAGTTCGGCAGCGTGGGTGACCGGTGCGGTCTGGTGCCCGAGTGCGGTGGCCAGGACCAAGGCGGCAGCGAGAACGAGCCGGCGCATCGCTTCACCCCCGTTGCACTGGCCCGCGCAGGCGGGCGACGATGCCAGCGATGGTGCTCAGTGCGGCGAGTACAGCGAGGTAGAAGCCGCTATCGAAGCGGGTCTCGACGACGAACTGGCCGACACGCCCGGTTCCCAGCGCAGGTGGCGTGAACGGTTTGATCGCACTGGAAAGCGCGGCATGCGGATCCAGGTGGTGGCCGAAGTACCACAGCCAGTACTGGAGATCGGCGACGAAGACGAGCGGGAAGATGACGACCAGGATGGAAAGCCAGACTGTCCAGCGGCGTCGTAGGAGAGCAGCCAGGAGCGCGAGTCCGGCCAGGGCAGCGACGCCGTAGGGGGCGATGGCCCGCTCGAAGGTCGCGGCCTCCTCGAGCTTCATCATGCCGATGTAGTGGTTGAGCCCGTTGACCTCCTGAACATCGCCGGCGAGCTTCGTGAGGAAGATCCACACCCGTAGCCCGCTGGGGTACTGCGGCGCCAGCAACGTCATGTGCCAGTACGGGAGTGCCAGCGAGGCTGCGAGTGCGACCGCAGCCAGGAGAAAGGGAACGCGGTCGCCGATACGAGCGATCGCTGCGCTGAGGGCCTGGCGGATCCCAGTTCGCGTCATCGCTTGCGTCATCGAAGCGGTCATCGTCTGCCATCCTTTCGTGGCACGAACGTTCCCTTTCGACCGAGTGACCTGGGCTGGGGAGGAGACACTCCCCAGCCCAGGTGTTGCGGGGTCAGGTCGGCTTCACCAGGAAGTAGCCCATCATCTCGAGGTGCAGAGCCGAGCAGAACTCGGTGCAGTAGAACGGGAAGGTGCCCGGGATATCGGCGACGAAGCGGATCGTCTGCGTCTCGCCCGGCTCGAGGCTCAGGTTGATGTTGTAACCACCGAGCGCGAAGCCGTGCGTCGCATCCTTGGCCCGCTCGATATTGGTGAGGTGCCAGATCACCTCGTCGCCCTGCTCGACCTCGATGAGGTCCGGGCGGATCTGGCTGCGCAGGAGCACGCCCCAGATCTCGACGGTCTTCCCGCGCCGCTCGATCCGCTCGTCACCGACCTTGAGGACGGCGTTCGGGTCGACGCTCTGCGTATGCGGGTTCCATCCCACCTCCGGGTAAATCTCCCATGCCTTGATCCGCTCGCGTTTGATGATCTGTGCGTAGTGCGGCTCGCCGATCCCGATCGGGCAGTCATAGAGGACGCGCATCGGCTGATCGGGTGCGATCGAGATGAGCTGCGCGTTCTGTGGCAGGAGCGGCCCGATGCTCGCATAGCGGTCGACCGACCACTTGTTGTGGGCAACCAGGAAGCGACCGGCTGGCTTAGCGGTATCGCCTTCGGCCGCGGCGAGGTGCCCGATGTTATACTGGACAGGCAACTTCTCGACCAGCTTCCAGCCGTCCTCGCGGTATGGCTTCCCGAGCGCCCATTTGGCGACCGCGCTGTCGAGGAACAGGCTCGTATAGGCGTAACCCTGGTCGTCGAACTGGGTGTGGAGCGGGCCGAGTCCGAGTTCGACCTGGGCCTCCAGGCATTGCTCGAACGGGAGTACCGGGATGCCGTACTCATCGGTGTCCCAGTTGCCGGCCTGGATCGCCTGCTGGATCTTGGCGAAGCTGTAGACCGTCACGTGCGGGTCGAGCTTCCCTGCCACGACGATGTAGTCCCCACCTGGCGTCACGTCCACACCGTGCGGGCTCTTCGGCTCCGGGATCAGGAAGAGGACGCCTTCCTTCGCTGCGACGTCCATGCGGATCACTTTGAAGCCGTTGATCTCCTCGTACTTCCCTGCTGCCACCAGTTCCTCGGCCTTCTTCCAGTTGACGACATGGAGATAGTCCATATCTCGCTGCGAGGCGGCGATCTCCATGGCCGGTCGGCCTTCGCGGATGCCGGGGATCGCCAGCTCCGTGTTGATCGAGTTCCAGAAGGCCCAGCCGTGGGACGGCCCCTTCCCCGCGTCGGCGAGGTCGTGCCAGTAGGGCGGCGTCTCGATCGCGAACGACTGTTCAGGGACGAGGCGTCCCTTCTCCCGGTCGAACTTCCAGAAGACGAGGACACCGCGATACTTCTCCTTGTACTCGGTGATCGGTGCGTACACGCCCCCGAGCGGAACCGAGTACTGGTCGGCTTCCAGCACGTACTCGGTGTTCGGCGTGACGAAACAGCCGCCGTGCTCGTTGACCAGCAAGGGATTCTTGACGATCTGCTTCGTCTCGAAGTCGCGCAGGTCGACGACGGCGATACGTCCGTTCGCCTTGTCGTTGATGAAGAGGAACTGCCCGTCGTACTCGCCGTTGGTCTCGCTCAGTGCCGGGTGGTGCGTATCGCCCCACAGGATCGGCTTGCCGTGGAAGTAGCCACCCTCCAGCACCTCGTTGGTGGAGCCACCATAGCCGTAGCCCTGCCAGGGTTCGGGCGTGAAGACCGCGATGACCTTGAGCAGACGCATCGAGGGCAAGCCGTGCACCAGTACCTGGCCACCGTGACCAGTCGAGGAGAACATCAAGTACTCGTCGTACTTCCCAGACGGCACGTAGGTCATTAGTGCGGCCGTCACGTCCTCCGGCGTGAGCTGTCGCTGCTTGATGATCTCGTCGGCAGTCGCACCGAGTTTTGGTGCCTCCTCGCCACGCTGGAGGAGACTGCAACTGGCCAGCAAGGCGCCAGCTGAAACTCCTGCTGCAGTACCGAGCAGCCCACGGCGACTCACCTTCCGCTGTGCGATCGGCGGTCGATCGCGATGCTCGCTCATCGTCCGTCCCTCCTCGACGCTTCCCCTCGCGGGGCCTGCCACTCCCGATCGCCATTTCCAGTCTCGTTATGTTCCAGATAGCCGAACACACCCGAGCGGGTAGTCCGTGCCTGCCTGGCTGGGTGGTTTTTCGGCCTACCCGTTTGGGTAGGAGGTGAGCCAGGACACAACGGCCTGACGCTCGGTGCAGACTGGTACGAAGACGGACGGGAGGGAACGACAGTGCCGGACGGACTCAGTGCACTGGCAGCCGAGGTCGTCGCGTGCCAGCTCTGCCCCCGGTTAGTGGCCTATCGCGAGACGGTCGCACGCCAGAAGCGCCGCGCCTACCGCGACGAGGAGTACTGGGGGCGGCCAGTGCCTGGCTTCGGCGATCCGCAGGCCCGCCTGGTCGTGATCGGCCTGGCCCCGGCAGCGCACGGGGGCAACCGCACCGGGCGGATGTTCACCGGTGACAGCTCAGGCGACTGGCTCTACCGGGCGCTCTATCGGGCGGGTTTCGCCAACCAGCCGGTGAGTCGCGCACGCGACGACGGGCTGGAACTCCGCGATGCCTACGTCACTGCCGCGTGCCGCTGTGCGCCACCGGACAACCGTCCGACGCGCGAGGAGCTGGATGCCTGCCGACCCTACCTCGTCCGCGAGCTGCAGCTACTGGAGCGCGCCCAGGTCCTCGTCTGCCTGGGGCAGGTCGCCTTCGCGACAACGCTGCTCGCCATGCGTGCGCTGGGAGCCGGTGTGCCGGAGCCGGCGAACGAGGCAGCAACGGCGCCACCGCGCTTCCGGCACGGGGCACTGTATCGCTGGGTATCCGTTCCGGCACGGGAGGGCGAGCTTTGGCTGCTCGCGAGCTACCATCCCAGCCGGCGGAACACCCAGACTGGCCTCCTCAGCGAAACGATGTTGGAGGCTATCTTCGCCCGAGCGCGGGCATTACTCGATGCGAACTAGACCAGCTCGATAGGGCGAGGCGCGACCGCCTCGCCCAGCAAATCAGCCAGGCCGATACCGAGCGACTCCGCGACTGCATCGACGCGGCTGTCGATCGCCCGGCCGAAAAGGTACGGTGCCACTGTCCCGCTCACCCCGTGCTTTCGGAGTGCCTGGAGGATCTTGTCGCGCTGGAGCCGGCCGGCGAACTCGACGACATCACGGGGGTGGAGGCGACCCTTCGCCTCGACGAGGAGCCAGCGCGTCCCGTGATCGGGGTGCTCGAGTTGCACAACGACGTCGAACTCGCCATTCAAGGCGACGAAGCGTGGTCGCGTGATGACCCGCCAACCGGCTGCCGTATGGAGGGCGATGAGTCGTTGAGCAGCCTCTGCTCCTGCTTCCGTACTGAGGAGCAGCACGAGTTCGTTGAATGCCCGGTCATGCTCCGGCGACTCGCGCACCAGCTGTTCGACCGCTTCGCGCAGTCGCTCGACGACTTGGTAGAGTTCGGCGAACGCCTGCTCGGCCTGCCGGAACTCCTCGATACTCGCTGCCACCGCGAGCACCTCCAGCGTACTGCTCCAGTGTACCGGATTCGCCACACAACGAGAAGTTGATCAGTTCAACCGCGTCGCGGTGGATCGTCGTACTGGCGGAGGTACCTGACCGGCACGCTTACCGGATGGGTGACGAGCGGCCGGCGATGCGGCGAGCACACCGGCCGCTCGTCACCGGGAGTGCGTTCCGGAACGTTACCGTGCGACCTGCGGGAGATCAGCCAGCGCGGCCTGGACAGCCTCCTCGGGATACTCGTAGTCCTCGAGCTTCCCTGCCAGGTACGCCTCGTAGGCTGCGAGGTCGAAGTGCCCGTGCCCGCTCAGTCCGATCAGGATCGCCTTCTCCTCGCCGGTCTCGGCACACCGCCGTGCCTCGTCGATGGCTGCTCGCACCGCGTGGGCCGACTCCGGTGCCGGGACGATCCCTTCGGCGCGGGCGAAGAGGACGGCCCCCTCGAAGACCTTTGTCTGCGGCAGGGCGATCGCCTCGATCAGCCCCTGCTCGTAGAGATGGCTGACCAGCGGTGCCATCCCGTGGTAGCGCAGGCCACCGGCGTGGATGCTCGCCGGAATGAAGGTGTGCCCGAGCGTGTGCATCTTGAGGAGCGGTGTCGTACGCGCGGTGTCGCCGAAGTCGTAGGTGTAGATGCCACGCGTCAGCGAGGGGCAGGCCGTCGGTTCGACCGCGACGATGCGGACGTTCTTCCCCGCGAGCTTGTCGCGGACGAACGGGAAAGTGAGCCCGGCGAAGTTGGAGCCGCCACCGACGCAGCCGAAGATGACGTCGGGATAGTCACCGGCTAGCTCGAACTGTCGCTGGGCTTCCAACCCGATCACCGTCTGGTGCAGCAGCACGTGGTTGAGGACGCTACCCAGCGAGTACTTGGTATCAGCGCGCGAGGCGGCGTCCTCGACCGCTTCCGAAATGGCGATGCCGAGGCTACCGGGATGGTTCGGATCCTGCTCGTAGAAGCGCCGGCCGGACGCCGTATCCGGGCTGGGGCTGGGGACGCACTGGGCACCCCAGGTCTCCATCAAAATGCGCCGGTACGGCTTCTGTAGGTAGCTGGCTCGCACCATGTAGACCTTGAGCTCGAGGTCGAAGAAGGCGCAGGCCATCGCCAGCGAGCTGCCCCACTGCCCTGCTCCGGTCTCGGTCGTGAGGCGCTTCACCCCGGCCTGCTTGTTGTAGTAGGCCTGGGCGACCGCGGTGTTCGGCTTGTGGCTCCCCGCTGGGCTCACGCCCTCGTACTTGTAGTAGATGCGCGCCGGTGTGCCGAGGACGCGCTCGAGGCGCCGGGCCCGGAACAGCGGCGTGGGGCGCCAGAGCCGGTAGACGTCGAGCACTGGCCCGGGAATCTCGACCCAGCGCTCCGGCGTGACCTCCTGGAGGATGAGTTCCATCGGGAACAGCGGCTCGAGGTCGGCCGGCCCAACCGGTTCACCGGTCGCGGGATGAATGGGTGGCGGGGGCGCACTCGGCAAGTCGGCAGTCAGGTTGTACCAGTGGGTCGGCAGGTCGGCCTCGGTCAGCAGGAACTTGACGGTTTCTCCAGCGCTCACGCTCGTCCTCCGCTCCGTGCAGGCTCCGTCCATCGCTGCAGGCATTGTAAAGGAACGACTGGAGGCCGCAAGGTGCCGCGCACTCCAGCACCGTCGCCCGGGCGTGCGCGCTCCGGTCGATCACACTGGCCGCTTCGCCTACCTGGGATCGGACAGGCAACCGGATCCTGCTTCCTGCGCTGACTGGCCCAGTGAGCGGTGTCTCACCACTCTGGCTCGCCGCGTGCGATGGACAGCGCGCCCAGCGTTCAGTGGCGGTGCGTCGTCAGCGGCACCTCATCGAGCGGTAAAAGACAGCTGCGCAGTCCTTCGGGCGACTCGAGCGAGCAGCCGCGGAACGCCTCCGGCAGCGCGGCTGGCTGCTCGGGCTGCAACGTGACGTGCAGGATCCCGAAGCGGACACGCAATACCCGTGCCAGATCGAGCAGGACGTCCGGCCAGGGCCGCGTCTCGTCCACCTCGACGTGCCCGCTCAGCGCGACGAAGCCGCTCGTCACCGTCCAGACATGCAAATCGTGGACGCCGACGACACCGGGGACGCTCAGCATGGCATCGCGCACCGCCTCGGGATCGATATGCGCGGGGGTCACCTCGAGCAAGACCTCGACCGAGTCCCAGAGGACGTGCCAGGCGGAGCGGAGTACCAGGAGGCCGATCGCAGCAGAAAGGATCGGGTCAA
>BEID01000049.1 GCA_002898975.1 bacterium HR27
GACACGGCCTGGCGCCAGCCGGTCGCGGTTGAGTCGTGCCACACGCAGGGCCGCGAAGGAGCGATCACAGCCGACGAGGAGGGCAGGGTGTGCTGGACCGAGCGTCGCTGCGATGGCGATGACGATCGCGCCGCAACCGGTGCCGACGTCGACGCAACGCACGTGGTCGCGGCGACTGCGAAGGCGCTCTACCGTCCAGGTGACGAGGAATTCGGTCTCCGGCCGCGGAATTAGCGTGTCGGGGGTCACGATGAAGTCGAGGCCATAGAACTCCCGGTGTCCGGTGAGATAGGCGACCGGTTCCCCGAGGGCGCGGCGCTCGATCAGATGCCAGAACGGTTCTGTCGCTGCTTCGACCGGTTCCGGAAGGCGACGATAGAGTTCGGTGCGATCGATCCCGAATACATGGGCGAGCAAGACTTCCGCATCCAGACGCGCTGACTCGATGCCTGCAGCGCGGAGCCGTTCGGTCGCGGCGCGGAGGAGATCGCGATAGGTCGGCACGGGATACCCGTTCAGCTGATGCCGGCAGCACGGAGTCGCTCGGTCGTCTCCAGTGCCTGGAGTTCCTGGACGAAGACATCGATCTCGCCGTCCAGGATCGCGGCCAGGTTGTTCACGGTGAGCTTGAGCCGGTGGTCCGTGACTCGATCCTGCGGGAAGTTGTAGGTACGCATCTTCTCTGCCCGTTCGCCGGTACCGACCTGCTGTCGGCGCAGCCCGGTGCGCTCTTCTTCCAGCTTGCGGCGCTGCAACTCGTAGAGCCGAGCACGGAGAACCGCCATCGCCTTGATCCGGTTCTTCAGCTGCGAGCGCTCGTCCTGGCAACTCACCACGATCCCGGTCGGGAGATGGGTGATCCGCACAGCCGAGTCGGTGGTGTTGACGCTCTGCCCGCCGTGGCCGCTCGAACGGAAGACCTCGATGCGCAGGTCGTTCTCGTCGATGTGCACCTCGACCTCGTCGGCCTCCGGTAGCACAGCGACCGTCGCTGTGGAGGTGTGGATGCGTCCGGACGACTCGGTGATCGGAACGCGCTGGACACGGTGCACGCCGCTCTCGTGCTTGAAGTGACTGTAGGCGCCCTTGCCGCGCACCTCGAAGATGATCTCCTTGAACCCACCGAGTTCGGTCGGGCTACTGGAGAGAACTTCCACTTTCCAGCCCTGCCGTTCGGCATACCGCGTGTACATCCGGAAGAGGTCAGCCGCGAAGAGAGCTGCCTCCTCGCCGCCCGTACCGGCCCGGATTTCGACGATGACGTCCTTCTCGTCGTTCGGATCACGCGGAACGAGCCGACGCCGCAGGTCCTGGTAGAGCGTCTCGCGGTACTCGCGCAGGCGTTCGAGCTCGTCGGCCGCGAGCGCTGCCAGCTCCGGATCCTCGCCTTCCAGCAGCTCTTCTGCTTCGGCGATCTGGCGGTCGGTCTCCTTGAGCTGCCGGTAGACGGTGACGATCTCCTCCAGTTCGGCGCGTTCGCGACCGAGCTGGGCCAGCCGCTGCGGATCCGTCACGATCTCCGGGTCGGCCAGCAATCGCTCCAGTTCCTCGAACCGCTGTTCGAGTTCGGCCAGTTTATCGAGAACCGAAATGGTCTGTGTCGTCATCTGTGTCCCTCCATCAGCCGGGCCGTGCGGTCCGGCAGAGTTCGAGCGCGCGCTGAGCTGCTTCCTCGGCCGTCGTCACCTCGATGAGTCGGGCACCCGCGCGCTCGAGCAAGCCAGGATCGAGCGACCACGTACGGAGCGCGATGACCGGGCGCCCGAGCTTCAGCGCCAGCGCGATCTCCGAGAGCGTGCCGAGCCCGCCGCCGATTGCGATCACGACCTCGCCCGAAGCGACGACGACCGCGTTGCGCGCTTCGCCGATCCCCGTGCAGATCGGATAATCGATCCACTCGTTCGCCTCACGCGGGTCGGTACCCGGCAAGATGCCGATCGTCGTACCGCCCGCTCGCTTCGCCCCGCGGGAGACAGCTGCCATCGCCCCACCACGGCCGCCGCAGAGCACTGTGGCACCGGCTCGGGCCAGCAGCTCACCGAGTCGTTCCGCTAGGGCGACTTCCTCATCGGTCGCTTCGTTGGGGCCGCAGACAGCAATCAGCATGGGTGTCCCTCAGCCGAGCGGGAACTCTTCGATCACGGTGTAGCGTGGCCCCGAGCGGAAGAGTTCGCTCCGGTACAACGTGAGGCGCTCGACCGGGAAGGCCACGGGCGGAAGCCGGCCGAGGCGTTGCAGCTCCTGCGGAAGGCCACGGAGCGTGCCCAAGTCCTCGGGCCGAACGCGGGCGGGCGTGATGTGCGGGTGGAAGCGACGAGTCTCGCTCGCTTCAGCGAAGTTTCCCGCATGGAGCTCGACCCGCTCGACCAGTTCCAGTAGGGCGGGTAGGTGCCCGTCGACCCCAAGCCAGAGGACACGAGGCCGTTCAGGGTGCGGAAAGACACCAGCCCCCGCCACCCGCAGCAGGAACGGCTGCACCCCGCGCACGCTCGCTTGCAGTGCAGCGACGAGGTTCGGAACCGCTTCGGTCGCCACCGAGCCGAAGAAGCGAACGGTGAGATGGCTACTAGCCGGATCGACCCATTTGGCCCGGTATCCGCGTGCCTGCAGGTACGCGATCGCTGCTGCGACCCGTTCACGAACGCTTTCTGGCAATGATAAGGCGGCAAAAAGCCGCCACTCTTCACGCATGGCGGCGCGACCTCGTGACTCTCGCATTCACTTTCAGTATACCCGAATGCGGTCGCGCCGATCCGTGTCATGTCCAGCCTGACGACCCATCAGGAGTGGTTGTCCGATGTTCCTGGGCAGGTCGCCGGCTGACGGGGCGTCGTGGCTGCTGGCTGGCGTCCGTCGTACGATGGAAGGCGGTGACGAGGAGGTTGTGTGGAGGAGCAACGGGCTGTCTCCACGAGCAACGATCTCGATCTTCCGTTCCCGATCGAGCGGCTGCGTGGTCGGATCGTGTTCTGTACCGACTGCGGGAGTCCGCTCGCCGTGTTCCGGCGGCGTCGCTTTTATGCGTTGCGCGCTGACGTGCTCGAGACATCGCAGGGTGGCGTGCTCGTCTGTCGTAGCTGTGGGAAACGGTACGCGGCCCGCGAGCTCCTCGCGACCGATCGTCGTGCTCGGCGCCGGTGAGGAGCGGTATGCTCACCGGTGAGAGAAACTGTATCGCGGAGGACACACTGTGCTGCGACTCGCCTATCTGGGGCCACCGGGGACGTTCACCGAGGAGGCTGCGCTCCGTTATGCCGAGCGGGAGCCGGCGGAACTGATCGCGTTCGGGTCGATGCCGGCACTCGTTTCAGCAGTGGAGACAGGTCTCGCGGACCGTGCGATCTTGCCGATCGAGAATTCGCTTGAGGGAACGGTCAGTACCACCGTCGACCTCCTCATCCACGAGACCGATCTCAAGATCTGCGCCGAGTTGATTCTCCCGGTGCGTCACTTCTTGCTCGCCCACCCTGGCACGCGGCTCGAGGAGATCCGGGTGGTGCTCTCGCATCCGCAGGCGCTCGGGCAGTGCCGTCGTTTCCTGGAACGGTGCCTGCCGCACGCCGAACAGGTGGCAGCGCTCAGTACCGCCGCCGCGGTCGCTGAGGTGATGCGGAGCGATGACCGCTCGCGCGCTGCTATCGGAACGCTTCGCGCGGCCGAACTCTACGGGGCAGCGGTGCTGGCGCGCGATATTCAGGATCAGAAGAGCAACGCGACCCGTTTCGTCGTGCTGGCACTGGAAGATGCCGAGCCGACCGGGGTCGATCGCACGTCGCTCTGCTTTACGGTGAAGCGCAACGTGCCGGGGGCGCTGGTCGAGGTGCTGAACGAGCTAGCGGTCGCGCAGATTCAGATGACGAAAGTCGAGAGCCGGCCGATGAAGTCGGTGCTCGGTGAGTACGTGTTCCTCGTCGATATCGAGGGGCACCGGAAAGATCCGCACATCGCTGCGGCACTGCAGCGGATGGCCGAAAAGGCTGCCGAGATCAAGATCTTCGGCTCGTATCCGCGCGACGAAGACGGGTTGAACGGAACCCGCGCCTTGCGCGACTGAGGGGTGAGCGGCATGCGGGTGATCGGCGGGACGGCACGTGGGCGGCGTTTGAAGGCGCCACGAGGTCTCCGGACCCGGCCGATGGCCGACAAGATTCGCGAAGCCCTCTTCGCGATGCTGGATTCTCTCGGCATACGGCCGCGGCGGGTTCTCGACCTCTACGCTGGGAGCGGCGCGATCGGGATCGAAGCGCTCTCTCGGGGTGCCGAGTGGGTCGACTTCGTTGAGCGGAGCGCCGCAGCCTGCGCCGTAATTCGAGACAACCTGGCGGCGACCGGATTCGCGGACCGGGCAGCGGTTCACTGTACGACCGTCCAGGCTTTCCTGCGCCGTCCGCCGCGTGGCGACCCGTACGACTTCGTCATCATGGACCCACCGTACGCCGACCCGACGATCCACGAGACAATGGTGGCGGTCGCGCATTCGCCTCATGTGCGCGATGGAACAGTCCTGGTGATCGGACATTCGCCGCGCGTATCGATGCCGGAGCAACTGAACGGACTCGAGCAGCTGCGCGATCGGTGCCACGGGGACAGCTGCGTCGCGATCTATGTCATTCGGCGTGGTGCGTCGAGCGAAAGCGAGGCAGAAGCGTGAAGCATGTCGCGTTCTATCCGGGAACGTTCGACCCGATCACGAATGGGCATGTCGACGTGGCACAGCGTGCGGCCCGGCTCTTCGATTTCCTCATCGTCGGCATCTATGCGGGGCACGAGGGGCGCTCCAAGCAGCCGCTCTTTACCGCTGAAGAACGGCGTGAGCTAGCCGAACGGGCGTTGCGTGGATTGCCGAACGTGCGCGTTGACGTGTTCAGCGGGCTCGCGGTAGACTACGCGCGTGCCGTGGGGGCACAGGCGATCGTCCGGGGGCTGCGCGCAGTCTCCGACTTCGAGTACGAGTTCTCGCTGGCGCACATGAATCGGCATCTGGCGCCGGATGTCGATGTCGTGTGTCTGATGACCAGCGCGCGGTACTCGTTCATCAGCTCGAGCATGATCAAGGAGGTCGCGCAGCTCGGTGGAGACTTGACCGGTCTCGTGCCCGAGCACGTCGCGGAAGCCCTGGTACGCAAGTTTCGGGCGCTCGTGGGGGAGTGAGGGCGATGGCGACTGTAGACGAAGTGCGAGGCTACCCGATCGCTGAGCCGACTCCCGATCTCTACCAGATCTTGGAACGGCTAGAGGCGCTGGTCGAGCGCGGATCACGAGTACCGTTCAGTAGCAAAATCATGGTCGATGAAGCGGAAATCTCGGCTCTCATCGAAGAGCTCCGGCACGCGTTTCCCCGTGAATTGCGGCAAGCCAAGCGGGTGCTGCAGGAGCGGCAGAAGATCATCACCGAAGCCCAGCTCGAGGCGCAACGGATCCTGGCGACCGCACAGGAGCGTGCGCAGTATCTCATGAGCGAGCAGGGCATCATGAACGAGACCCGGGCTCGTTGCGAAGAGATGCTGCGGCAGGCGAAAGAACAACGACAGCGAGCGATCGACGAGGCGAACCGATACGCCCGAGAAGTGATCGAGAAGGCAGAAGCGGCGGTGCTCGATGCCGCCAGTCACCTGCAGCGGGTGAAGAGGGAACTGATGCGCTGAGTAGGACGCTGGACGAGCGCTCGAAATTCATGCGGCCGGTGGGTCTGGCTCGCCGGCTGTCGTTTTTGTGGATAGGACGATGCTCCATGTGGCCGCGGTGCTGCCGGGAAAGCGAGGTGGTACGGAGGCCAGTGCTGCCGCAGACCGGGAATGTGTCTTGACGAGGCTCGTTCGGAGGGGTATACTACCGCTTCGAACGTCGGTGTCTGGTGTACGGACGCGGGTGACTGGGTGAGGCGTGCATTACAACGGTAGTCCACAACGCTGGAGTGAGCGAGCGAACGGGCCTCTGGATTCCGCCCGAATCCAGAGGCCTTTTTTATGGGATCGACCGCTCCTGCTGCGCGGTGGACGCCTCGTCGATCCGAGTCAGGGGATCGACCTGGTGGGTGATCTGTTGGTACGAGACGGAACGGTCTGTGCACTGGCTGAGACCGTGCCGCCTCCGACCGATGCGCTGGTAATCGATGCGACGGGGCTCGTCGTGGCACCCGCGTTCGTGGACGTGCATGTGCATCTCCGCGATCCTGGCTATCCGGAAAAGGAGACGCTGGAGACAGGTGCGGCAGCGGCTGCTGCGGGTGGCTTCGCGACCGTCTGCTGCATGCCCAACACCGATCCGCCGCTCGATACTCCCGAGCGAGTGCGCGCACTCGTCGAGCGGGCGCGCGGATTGCCGGTACGGATCTTTCCGATCGGTGCGATCTCGCGCGGTCGCCGGGGAGACGAACTGGCCGACCTCGCCGGGATGGCTGAGGCTGGCGCGGTCGGATTCTCGGACGACGGTGACAGCACGCGGAGCGCCGCCGTGATGTGGCGAGCGCTGGAAGCGAGCCGTGCGCTCGGTCGTCCGATCATGGTGCACTGCGAGGACTGGACGCTCGCCGCAGGTGGTGCGGTGCACGAGGGGCCGGTCGCACAGCGGCTCGGCCTACCGGGAATCCCGGCTGCGGCGGAAGAGATCATCCTGGCCCGCGATCTGGAACTGGCGCGGCTGACCGGTGGGTGGCTCCACGTCTTGCACCTGACGACAGCGCGCGGGCTGGCGCTGGTGCGGCGAGCCAAGCGCGACGGTGTGTGGGTAACGGTCGAAGTGACGCCGCATCACCTGCTGCTGACCGATGAATGGGTGGCGGGAATACGGCGTTTCGCTGGTGAGGATGAGGTGCTCGATCCGGGGCCGTGCCCGGATCCGAACGCCAAAGTGAATCCGCCACTGCGTCCCGAGACAGATGCGCTCGCCCTGCGCGCCGGTTTGCGGGACGAGACGATCGACGTCGTGGCGACCGATCATGCGCCGCATCATGAGCGCGACAAGCCGGCGGATCTCGAGCGGGCCGCCTTCGGGATGATCGGACTCGAGCTCGCGTTACCACTTCTCTTGCGCCTCGTCCGCAGCGGCTGGTTGACCCTGGGCGAGCTCGTCGACGTTCTCTCGTGCCGGCCGGCGGCGCTCTTCGGCTTGCCAGGGGGAACCTTGAGGCCGGGTTCCCCGGCCGACGTGACGGTATTCGACCCGGAAGTTCCCTGGCAGGTGACGCGCGCGGCGCTGCGCTCGCGCAGTGCGAACACACCGCTTCTTGGCCTCACGCTGCACGGGCGCGTCTGCCTTACGATCGTCGGAGGGAAGGTGGTCTATGTCGATGAAGCATTCGCGCATCGGAGCGCTCGTCTTGGAGGATGGTCGGATCTTCCCGGGTACGCCGTTCGGAGCGCGCCGGACGGTTGAAGGCGAAGCCGTCTTCACCACAGTCATGACGGGGTATCAAGAGGTGGTCACTGACCCCTCTTTTTATGGCCAGATCGTCTGCATGACCTACCCGCTTATCGGTAATTACGGCGTGGCTGACGAAGACGACCAATCGCGGCGTCCCTGGGTTGCGGGGCTCATCGTGCGAGAATATTGCGATCAGCCGAGCCACTGGCGTGCGCGGGGGACGCTCGGCGACTATCTGGAGCGGTGGGGGATCCCTGGCCTGGCTGGCGTCGATACGCGTGCGCTGACCCGTCACCTGCGAGTACACGGGACGATGCGCGCCGTCTTGGTGTCCGACCGACGTGATTTGAGCGACGACGAGTTGATCGCACTGGCGCGTCGTGCCTGGACACCGGATCAGGAGGACGTGGTGCCGGCCGTGCGTGGTGAACCTGCGACGTTCGGCCCGGTCGACGCGCCGCACATCGTCTTGATCGATTGCGGTGTCAAGCGGAACATCCTCGTGTCGCTCCTGCGCCGGAACGTGCGCCTGACGGTTCTCCCCTACGGTGTCGATGCGGCGACCGTCCTC
>BEID01000050.1 GCA_002898975.1 bacterium HR27
TTCCCAATGTCGACCTCGACAAGGTCAACGAAGCGGTGCCGAAGGGAGCCACGTTGACAGTCACCAGCTCCCCACAGCACGGTGTCGAAGGCACGCTCGAGACCGCACTCGCCCTCCGCCGCGCCGGCTACCGCGTGGTTCCGCACCTCGCCGCCCGGGCCATCCGCGATCGTGCTCAGCTCGCCGATCTCTGGCGCCAGTACGCCGCAGCCGGGGTCGACGAGGTCTTCATCGTCGGTGGTGACCAGGAACAGCCGGCTGGCGAGTTCGCCACCTCACTCGACCTCGTCAAGGCGGTGGTCGAACTCGATCCCCTACCACAACGGGTCGGTATCACCTCCTACCCGGAGGGACACCCGCATATTCCGGCTGACGTCCTGGAACGCGACCTCCTGGCCAAACAGCCGTACGCCCAGTATGCGGTGACCAACCTCGTCTTCGACCCCGAAGTGTTCGTCCACTGGCTCAACACGATGCGCGCACGCGGCTTCACGCTGCCGATCTACATCGGCCTCCCGGGTACCTTACGCATCGATCGGCTGATTCGGATCGGGATGCGGCTCGGGCTGGGTTCGTCGCTCCGCTATCTCGAGAAGCAGCGTGGCCTGGTCGGTCGGCTCTTGACCGGTGGCGGACTGCGATACGACCCCGGCGAGTTTCTCGACGAAGTCGCCCGCCAGCCGGCCGAGGCCCGAACCGGGATTATCGGCGTCCACTGGTACAGCTTCAATAGTGTCGGGAGTGTCGTGAACTGGGTTGCCGAACGGCAGCAGCGGCTCGGTTGTTGAGCGAGGGAAGGGAGTCGTTACGATGAGCGGAGCGCAGCTCGCCAAGCTGCGACCGGTCAGCGAGATCGCGAGCGAACTCGGCCTCCTACCGGACGAGCTCGAGCTGTACGGCCCCTTCAAAGCGAAGGTGCGCCTCGATGCGATCGCGCGCCTCGGAGCCCCGCGTGCTCGCTATGTCCTGGTGACCGGGATCACGCCGACGCCCTTCGGCGAGGGGAAAACGACGGTCTCTGTCGGACTGGGTCAAGCCTTCGGGCGGCTCGGCCTGCGCTCGATCGTCACCGTGCGCCAGTCCTCGATGGGACCGGTGTTCGGAACCAAAGGCGCTGGCGCGGGTGGTGGTGCCGCCCAGCTGCACCCCTTCCCTGATCTGGCATTGCACTTCACCGGCGACAACCACGCAGTCACGGTCGCCCACAATCTCCTGGCCGCCGTGCTGGATAACGCGCTCTACCAAGGAACGACGGCACTCGATCCGCGTACCGTCACCTGGCCCCGCGTCATCGACCTCAACGACCGGGCTTTGCGCCAACTCGTGCTCGGTCTCGGTGAATCGACCCGGACGGTACGCTTGACCCGGTTCGACATCACTCCAGCCTCCGAGGTGATGGCCATCCTCGCCCTGGCGCGTGATTATCGGGACCTGCGGGAGCGCCTGGGCCGCATCGTCGTCGGCACCACTTGGGACGGCCGGCCGGTGACCGCCGACGAGCTGGGGGCGGCTGGCGCGATGGCTGCCCTCCTGGTCGATGCCCTCAAGCCGAACCTCGTCCAGACGAGCGAAGGGACCGCCGCCTTCGTCCACGCTGGCCCCTTCGGGAACATCGCGACCGGCACCTCCTCGGTCGTCGCCGACATGCTGGCCACCCGGCTCGGCGACGTGGTGATCACCGAGGCGGGCTTCGGCACTGACCTGGGTGCCGAAAAGTTCTTCCACATCAAGTGCCGCGCCAGCGGGCTGGCGCCCCATGCGGCCGTGCTCGTGGCCTCGGTTCGCGCCCTCAAGGTTCAGGGCGGTAAGAGCGTCCGCGAGATCGAACAAGGCGGGGAAGATCTCGCGGCACTGGAAGCTGGGTTGCCCAATCTGATCAAGCACATCGAGAACTTGAAGACGTTCGGCGTTCCGGCCGTCGTGGCGATCAATCGCTTCCCCACCGACAGCGCACGCGAGCTGGAACGCGTCGCGCAGGCGGCGATCGACGCGGGTGCACGCGATGCCGCGGTCGTCGAGGTCTATAGCCGCGGTGGCGAAGGTGGGATCGACCTCGCCCAGGCCGTGTTACGGGCCGCTTCGACCGAGCCAGCATTCCAGCCCGTCTACGAGCTCGCCTGGCCGCTCGAGCAGAAGGTCGAAGCGATCGCTCGGACGATCTACGGTGCAGCGGCAGTCCGGTTCAGCGCCGCCGCCCGTCGGCAGCTGGAGGATCTGACCCGCCACGGCTACGACAAGCTCCCGGTGTGCATGGCGAAGACGCCCACCTCGCTCAGCGCCGATCCCAACCTGCTCGGCCGGCCGGAAGGCTTCACGGTCGAGGTGCGGGAGCTGCGGCTCTTCGCTGGCGCTGGGTACGTCGTGGTGCTCCTCAACGACATCCAGACGATGCCGGGACTGGGGCGCAAGCCACGTGCGGCCCAGATCGACATCGACGAGCACGGCAACATCATCGGCGTATCGTAAGCGGGCAATGGCAGGCCTCGGAGCGGTCGATAGTTGATCGAATGGAGGAATGAGCGATGGCCAGGAATCTCCAAGAAGTGCTCAACCAGGCACCGAACATCCAGGAGTACCTGTACAATAACCAGACGGGTGCGCGTGTCTACCCGGTCGTGCCCCCCGAGTTCACCAACTGGCGCGACGAACAGCACGCCTGGCGCGAGACCGTCTGCCTCTTCGACCTCTCCTACCACATGACCGACCTCTTCCTCCGCGGCCCCGACGCCTTCGCCCTCCTGCGCCAGCTCGGCATCAACTCCTTCGAGGGCTTCGAGCCCGGCCAGGCCAAGCAGTACGTGCCAGTCTCCCCCGAGGGCTACGTCATCGGTGATGTCATCATGTTCTATCTGGAGGACGGCACGTTCCAGCTGGTCGGCCGTCCCTCGGTGCACAACTGGGTGCAATTCCACGCCGAGACGAGCGGAGCCAACGTCACCTACGAGCGCGACGAGTGGTCGGTCGCCGATCCCCACAAGCCGCGCAAGACCTTCCGCTTCCAGATCCAAGGGCCCAACGCCCCCAAGGTGCTCGAGAAGCTGCTCGGTGGCCCACCCCCGGAGATCCCCTTCTTCCACTTCACCCGCGTCCAGATCGCCGGCAAGACCGTCGGACTCCTCCACCACGGCATGAGCGGCGTCTCCGGCGCCGAGTTCTTCGGTGACTTCGCCGACGGCCCCGCCGTCAAGGCCGCCATCCTCGAGGCCGGTAAGGAGTTCGGCTTGCGGCAGGTCGGCTCACGGGCGTACGCGACGAACGGCCTGGAGTCGGGCTGGATTCCGAACCCGCTGCCAGCGATCTACACCAGCCCGGAACTGCAGAAGTACCGCGAGTGGCTGCCGGCCAACGCCTACGAGGCGGTCGGCTCGCTGGGTGGGAGCTTCGTCAGCCCCAACATCGAGGACTACTACCTGACGCCGTGGGATCTGGGGTACGGGCGCCTGATCAAGTTCGACCATGACTTCGTCGGGCGGGCAGCGCTGGAGCGGCTGAAGGACCAGCCGCACCGCAAGAAGGTGACGCTGGTCTGGGACCCGGAGGAAGCGGCGCGGGTGCTCTCCAGCCTGGTCACCCAGCCCAAGGGGCAGCGCTACAAGTACTTCGACCTGCCGCTGGCCCAGTACGCCACCTGGATGTACGACGCCGTCCTCAACGATGCCGGCGAGGTCGTCGGTTTCGCGATGTTCACCGGCTTCAGCTCCAACGAAGAGCGTGTCCTTTCCCTCGGCATGGTGAAGCCCGAATACGCCAAGGAGGGGACGCGGCTGCGCGTCGTCTGGGGCGAGCCGAACGGGGGGTCGCGCAAGCCGTCGGTGGAGCGGCACGTGCAGACCGAGGTGTGGGTCACCGTCGGTCCAGTGCCGTACGCCGAGCCGGCCCGCCGCTACCGCGAGCAGGTCGCCAAGGCGCGCAAGTAGCGTTACACGACACGAGCGATCCCAGTGGGACTCCCCAGCAGCGGGGAGTCCCTCTCGTTTCCCAAGCGACTGGCACGAACCTCGCTGTGTCCGTACACTTCGGCGCAAGAGGTGGGCACGGTGAATACACGTCCAGCAACACCGATTCGCGAGCTCCTCGAACTCCGCGAGGATTCCTGGCTGCACCCGGCAGCGACGCGCAGCCGCGGCGCAGCGCGCCAGCGAGCGGAGCCGGAGTGCCCATACCGCACAGCTTTCCAGCGCGACCGGGATCGGGTCATTCACTCCAAAGCGTTCCGCCGCCTCAAGCACAAGACGCAGGTGTTCATCGCCCCGAGCGGAGACCACTTCCGAACTCGACTGACCCACACGCTCGAGGTGACGCAGATCGCTCGCACGATCGGGCGTGCCCTGCGTCTCAACGAGGACCTGATCGAAGCGATCGGCCTCGCGCACGATCTCGGCCATACCCCCTTTGGCCATACCGGTGAACGAGCCCTGGCCGCGGTCTTTCCCGGCTTCCGCCACAACGAGCAGAGCCTGCGAGTCGTCGACCGGATCGAACGCGACGGACAAGGCTTGAACCTGACCGAACCGGTGCGCGACGGTATTCTGCGGCATTCCAAAACGGTCGACAGCATCGCCAGTCCGGTCGCAGGTTGGCCACGCACGCCAGAGGGACAAGTCGTGAAGATCAGCGACGGCATCGCCTACATTAACCACGACCTCGACGACGCGCTCCGCGCCGGGATCCTTAAGCTGGACGACATCCCACGCGATATTCTCGAGACCCTCGGCTGGTCGCATGGCGAGCGGATCCATCGCCTGGTCGCGGACGTCATCGCCACTTCCCAGCCACTGCTGGACACGGCTGAGCCCGGCACACCGGTGATCCGCCTTTCCCCGCAAATGGAAGAGATCGCCAATCGTCTGCGGCGCTTCTTGTTCGATCGCGTCTACGAGCCGCTCAACCAGCTCGAGTCCACGCGCAAGGCCGAGCGGATCATTCAATTTCTGTTCGAATATTATGTCGAGCACCCCGACGCGGTACCGGACGACTTCCGGTCAGCCTTGGCTGGTGAATCGGTCGAACGGATCGCGGCTGATTATGTGGCGAGCATGACCGACCGGTTCGCGCTCGCCTGCTTCGAGTCGATCTGGATGCCGCGCTTCTGGTCGTTCCTCGGGTGAGACAATGGCACGCGAAGACGTCGAACGAGTCCGAGAAGCCATCGATATCGTCGAGCTCATCGGCAGCACGCTCGACCTGCGCAAGGCAGGGAAGAACTACAAGGCGCTCTGCCCGTTTCACCAGGAAAAGACGCCCTCGTTCTACGTCTTCCCCGAGACGCAATCGTTCTACTGCTTCGGCTGCGGTGCGAGCGGCGACGCCATCACCTTCGTCATGCGGACCGAGCAGCTCGGTTTTCGCGAGGCACTCGAGCGTCTGGCCGAGCGAGCCGGTATCACGCTCCAGTCATCTCGCCTGCACGATGACCAGGAGGACGAGCACCGACAGCGATTGTTCGAGCTCAACCGCCTGGCCGCTGCCTGGTTCGCCCATGTTCTCTGGTCGACCGCATTCGGTGAGCCGGCCCGGGCGTATCTGGAGCGTCGCGGCGTCGACCGGGCGACCGCCGAGCGCTTCGGGCTCGGCTTCGCCCCCGACGCACCCGCTGCGTTACTCCGCTATCTCACGCAGCGCGGCGCGAGCGCGGACGAACTCGTGCAGGCCGGACTGGTGGTCCGGCGTGACGACGGCTCGCTCGTCGACCGCTTCCGCAACCGCGTCATTTTCCCGATTCGCGACCGACAGGGACGGATCCTCGGCTTCGGCGGTCGGTCGCTCGGCGATGTACAACCCAAGTACCTCAATTCCCCACAGACCCCGCTTTTCGACAAGAGCAGCGTGCTCTACGCCCTCGATCTCGCCGAGGAATCGATCCGCGCGCAGCGCAGCGCGATCGTCGTCGAGGGATACCTGGACGCTATCACGGCGCATCAATTCGGCTACTCCAATACGGTCGCGTCGCTCGGAACGGCGCTCACGGAACGGCAGGGGAAACTCCTCCGTCGGCTCGCCGACCGGATCCTCCTGGCGCTGGACGCCGACGCCGCCGGACGACAGGCGACACTCCGCGGCCTCGAACTCTTGCGCACAGCGCTCGCCGACGCCGAGCGGCCGGTCGCCGACCCGCGCCAGCTCGTCCGCTTCGAGCGCACGCTCGGCGTCGAACTGGCGGTCGTCGTGCTCCCAGAGGGATTCGACCCGGACGATCTGATCCGTCAGGATCGCCCGCGCTGGGAAGCGGCACTCGCGCGACCGGTACCACTGGTCGACTATTATCTCGACGCCCTGCTCGGCAGCCAGCCACCAGCGCACCCGCGGGAAGCGGCTGCACTGCTCGAACGTGTGGCGCCGCTCCTGCTCGAGCTCGGTGATCCGGTACAGGTCGACCTCTATACCCGCGCAGTGGCGCACCGTTTGCACCTACCCGAGGAGACGGTGCGCCGACTGCTCGCTTCGTACCGGCGGCGGCCAGTGAAGTCGAGCAGTTCCACGAACGGCCAGCAGCCTGGACAACGCCCACTCACGACCGAGCAGCAGCTCATCGCGCTCCTGTTGCGCTACCCTGACGCTGCCGCCATCTTTTTGGAAGAGCTGGATCAGGAAAGTCTCCTCGACGTCCGGCATCGCGAGATCGTGCAGGCCCTCCGTTCGGGCGTGGTCGGGGCCGAAACTGGCTGGCCCGACGAGCTGACCGAGTACGTCGCGTTCCTGCGCGAGCGCGTCGCTGCTCAACCCGATCTGCCGGCACCGCTCGCCCGGCAAGCGCTCCGCGATGCCCTCCGTCGGCTGCGCCGAGAGCGTCACGACGAGCGACTCCGGTCACTCCTGAGCGAAGTCCGCGTTGCGGAACAGACCGGCGACCGGGCTGCCTTGCGGAGCGCCTTGGAACTCATCGAAGCACTCAAGCAGCGCTTCCCGGAGTTCTATCCCGAGCGTAGCCCCTACTTCCGGGACACCCGCGATCCTGTCACCTGACAGCCAGCGCGGCGCGAACAGCGGCGATCAGCTGGGCATCCTGCTCAGGCAAGACAGTACGGGCATCCAGCAACAGGCGATCGTCCTCCACCCGTCCGACCACTGGCGGGCGACCGAGCCGCAGGCGACGAGCGAACTCCTCCAGCGTGCACCCAGCGCGCTCGTACACGCTGCGTGCGGGAATCGCCAGCGCGACGCTCGGCAGCGTTTCTCCAGGCAGCGATCCGCCCCCCACCGTCGCTTCGGTAGCGACGATCGAGCAGTCGACCGACGAGCTGAGTGCCGAAGCCCAGGCACGGCAACGCTCTTCCAGCACCGCAAGCGGCGCAGCGATCATACGCCAGACCGGCACCTTCTCGACTGCTTCGCCACGCAGGTAGTGCCGGAGAGTCGCCGCGATCCCGGCGAGTGCAGTCTTGTCGGCACGTATCGCCCGAGCGAGCGGATGCCGCTCCAGTCGTTCGACGAGCTGCTTACGACCGACGATCAGCCCCGCCTGTGGCCCGCCCAGGAGCTTGTCGCCGGAAAAGCAGACCAGATCCGCACCCGCCGCGATAGCTTCTTGCACGGTTGGCTCATGCGCGAGCCCGTACTGGGCGGTGTCGAGCAGCGCCCCGCTACCCAGATCCTCGATCAGCAGCAAGCCGTGTGCGTGCGCCAGTGTAGCGAGTTCCGCCAGTGCGGGCTGGTGCGTGAAACCGATGATCCGGAAGTTGCTCCAGTGGACAGAGAGAATGGCGGCCGTCTCGTCGGTGATCGCTTCCTCGTAATCGCGCACGTAGGTTCGGTTCGTCGTGCCGACCTCGACGAGCCGGGCACCACTCTGGCGCAGGACATCCGGGATCCGGAACCCACCACCGATCTCGACAGCTTG
>BEID01000051.1 GCA_002898975.1 bacterium HR27
GAGTCGGACGTCGTCGACCTCGATCGGCTTGAATGTCCCGATACCGACGTGAAGGGTAAGCGGAACGATCTCGATACCCCGCTCGCGCAATTCGCTGAGCAAACGCTCGGTGAAATGGAGTCCGGCGGTCGGGGCAGCGACCGAGCCGGGATGCGTCGCATAGACCGTCTGGTATCGTTCCGGGTCATGCAAGGGTTTCCGAATGTAGGGCGGAAGCGGAACATGACCGTACGACTCGAGCCGATCAGCGATGATCGGCTGGAGTTCGACGACGACTTGGCCCCCGGTACGCCGCTCGAGAATGCGGGCCGAAGCCGGATCAGCCGTTGTGCCCGCGCGCGGAAGGATAGTGACGACTTCCCCCGGGTGTAGCCGGCGCGCGGGTCTGGCCAGCGCGAGCCAGACGCTCGTTCCCTCCAGCGGCTGGACGAGCAAGATTTCCACTTTGCCGCCGGTGCTCCGTTGGCCGAAGAGGCGAGCTGGCAGCACCCGAGAGTCGTTCACGACGAGGAGATCGCCTGGGTCGAGCAAGCCGGGCAGTTCACGAAAAATGCGATGCTCGATGTTTCGGGTCGCCCGACGCACGACCATGAGACGGGCAGCGTCACGAGGTTCGATCGGCTCCTGTGCGATCAGTTCTTCCGGAAGTTGATAGTCATATTCATCGAGCAGGTAGGTCAGTTCCTCGTTCATCTCGCTCCTCATGACGATCGACAAGCTGTTCCAGCGTCATCTGCCGGGCGGCGATCCGTTCCGCTGGATAGGAGATCCCCAAGTGCTCGTAGGCCCGTCGCGTAGCGATCCGTCCCCGCGGCGTGCGCTGCAGAAAGCCGAGCTGAATCAGGTACGGCTCGTAGACGGTTTCGATCGTATCAGCCTCCTCGCTAGTCGCAGCGGCGATGGTCTGAATCCCCACCGGGCCACCATCGAACTTTTCGACGATCGTCCGCAAGATCAGGCGATCGATGTCGTCGAGCCCGAGTTCGTCCACGGCCAGCCGATCCAACGCTTCGCGGGCCAGGTCAGCGGTGATCGTTCCGTCACCGAGCACCTGCGCGTAGTCACGAACGCGCTTGAGAAGACGAATCGCGATCCGTGGCGTTCCTCGCCCGCGCCGGGCGATTTCCGTCGCACCTTCCGGCGTGATCGGCACCTGGAGGATACGGGCGGCGCGGCTGACGATCGCCTGCATCGCCGGAAGATCGTAGAAATCGAGGCGGAAGGTGGCACCGAAACGGTCACGCAAGGGTGAGGTGAGCAGTGCAAGGCGGGTCGTTGCACCCACGAGCGTGAAGCGGGGGAGCGAGAGTCGGACGCTCCGTGCGGCTGGACCCTTGCCGATGACCAGGTCGACCGCGAAATCTTCCATGGCTGGATAGAGTACCTCTTCGACGAGACGGTTCAGCCGATGAATCTCGTCGATGAACAGCACGTCGCCGGGTCGCAAGTTGGTGAGGATCGAGACCAAATCGCCAGGACGCTCGATTGCCGGTCCGCTCGTGATTCGGAGGTTGACGCCCATTTCGGCAGCGATGATGCCAGCGAGGGTCGTCTTACCGAGTCCAGGTGGGCCGTAGAAGAGCAGGTGATCGAGCGGTTCGCCACGTTCCTGGGCGGCCCGGATCGCGATAGCCAAACTTTCCTTCACCCGATCCTGTCCGATGTACTCGGAAAGACGGCGTGGCCGGAGCGACTCCTCGAGATGTCGCTCGGTGGCGTCCGGTTGCGGTGCGAGGATACGCGGTTCGGTCATCCAGCTTTCCCCGATTCGTTCGGCGTGTTGTCGACTCAAGCATATGGCGAACACGTGTTCGGATCAAGGGCTCTTGTCGGGTGGTAGTTCTGCTTCGTCGACGAGCAGGATGGGGATACCGTCTTCGATCGGATACCGGCGTTGGCAGGAGAGACAAACGAGGCGCTGCTCGTGCAGTTCGAGCTGGCCATGACAGGCAGGGCAGGCCAGAATCTCGAGCAACTCGGGATCGAGGGCTGCTTCCGAATCGCGCATACGCTGGCCTCCGTTCGGTTCGTCCGTGATGATACCAGTCTACGGCTGGGCGAGTTCTTGCAGGCGTTGGCGGGCGAGACGCGCGTAAGGATCGTCACCAGCCCGTGCGGCGCGCTCGTACCAGTTGCGTGCAGCGGCGAGATCCGGGGGAGTCCGTCGTTCGGCTACTTGGCCCAGGAGATAAAGCACTTGGGGGTTCTCAGGGGAGAGCTCCAGGGCATGCCGTAATTGTGCTTCGGCGTCGGCGAGGTAGCCGCTGGCGAGGAGCGCTTGCGCGTAACTGAGGCGCACGGTCAGATCGTCAGGGCGAAGCTGGGTGGCTTTGTCGAAGAGGGGAATCGCGTCGCGGATGCGTCCGGCATGTGCGTACAGATCAGCGAGTACGACGAGCGTCTCGGCATCGTCAGGCTGAGCGGTCAGTGTTGCCTCGAGGTAGGTGGCGAGCTGACCTGGTACGGCAGTCGTCGGCATGACAACCTCGTCACGCGCTGAAGGATGCTGCTGGCAAGTCGCAAGGGGTACGAGCGCGACGAGGACCACGATGATGAGCAGCAGTCCGAGGAGGGCGATGCCGCGGTGGTGCTTCATCGGTCCATCCAGCCCGAGATGGGGCAACGAAAAGCCCCGGCTTAGCCGGGGCTTTGGGGTGCCTCACGGGGCTCGAACCCGTAACCACTGGATCCACAGTCCAGCGCTCTGCCAATTGAGCTAGAGGCACCACGTCGAAAGAGAAAGAAACGAGCGATGTCGAGCGAGTAAGCCGAGTTCTGTTCTTGGCGGTCATCTCTCTCGCACGTGGCTTCGGAGCCACGTACGGTCGCTTCGTCACCTCCGCGACTGCTCTCAACCTCGGGCCTCGGCGAGCAACCTGATAGCGGCCCGATCGGAGATTGCTGCGGGGAGGATTGCCCTTTTCACCCCGGGCTCTGCCCGGTCATCGTCTCTGTTGCTCTCACGCCGGGATAGCCCGACGTGCCGGTCTGGACTGTCAGCGGCGCCGGTCTCCGCTGCCCTGGGTTCACCCCAGGCACCTTGCTCTGTGCAGCTCGGACTTTCCTCTGGCACAAGGACGGTGCCAGCGACCGCCCTGCCCGACATCGCTCACGGTGGCGTTCGAACCACCGGACCGGCGGTGCCGAAGGGGAGATTTGAACTCCCACGGGGTTGCCCCCACTACGCCCTGAACGTAGCGCGTCTGCCAGTTCCGCCACTTCGGCACGTCGAGCGGCATCGCCGCTCGCAACGCAGAGTATAACACGAGCGGCGGGATCCGAGCAAGGGGTAGCGGTGCGACAGATTCCAACCGGGAGGGAGCAGACGCTACTCTCCGATTGACGCCTCCTCCTCGTAGTAGTCGACGCGTCGCGCAGACACGATCGCTTGAATCTCTTGCATGCTGATCCCGAAGCGATGCAGTGTGTGCCGAATCATTTCCAGGCCGGCCTCGAAACTCGGATGCACCACCTCGGTCGCCCCCGCTTCGACCAATCGGGCCACGAAGGCGCGCCGATCGGCCCGCGCGATGATATCCAGAGTCGGATTCATCGCGCGGGCGAGACGCACGGCTGTTTCTGCCGCGAAGGCGTCGGGAATGGCCACGACAAAGACGCGGGCTGTCGGTATACCGGCCGCCAGCAGGACCTGCTCGTTGGCAACATCACCGTAAATGGCTTCGATGCCGCTCTGCCGCAGTTCGCGGACGAGGACCGGGTCGCGATCGATGACGACGAAGCGAAAGCGGCGTCGTTGGAGTGCCCGCCCCACTTCCCGGCCGGAACGACCATAACCGGCGATCACGACGTGTCCGCGCAAGCTGGAGGTCGGTGGTCGTTCGCCTTCCTGAAGTGCAGGAGGACGGGCAAAGATACGGAGCGGCGGTTCCAGAAGCCAGCGGGCGCGTTCGACCAGAGTGAGAAGAACGGTGTTGAGCAGAAGGGAACCGATCGCAGCGCCGATCATCGCATTGTAGATCATGTGATCGATGATACCGACCTGCAGTGCGAGAAGTCCGAGGACGAAGGAGAACTCGCCGATCTGGGCGAGGAACGCCCCGGAGCGGAGAGCGATGGTTGGCGGGTACCCGAGGAGCGTGACGACCAGGGCAGCCAGAAACCCTTTGATCACGGTGACCGTCACGAGGATCGTCAACGCGAGTGGCCAGACTTCGAGGAGCCCCGCCGGATCGGCGAGGAGACCGAGGCCAGCGAAGAACATGACACCGAAGACGTCACGAAGCGGGAGCACGCCGCCGAGCACCTGATAGGAGAATTCTGACTCCGAGACAACGATCCCTGCCAGAAATGCACCGAGCGCGAACGAGAGTCCAGCCCACTCGCTTCCCACGGCCGTGCCGATCGCGAAAAAGACGACACTGAGCAGGAACAGCTCGCGCGATCCGAGACGAGCGATATGGAACAAGAGGGCTGGCACAACCCGAATGCCGAGGACCGTGATCAGGATGAGTGCAGCGGCTGCGATCAGCAGCGACTTGCCGATCGAGAGTGCGACCGTGCGAGTATCCGACCCAGTCAGGGCCGGTATCATCGCGACGAGCGGTATCACCGCGATGTCTTGCGCGAGGAGTATCGCCGCGGTCGGCCGTGCCGCCGGTTGGGCGAGCGTTCCCCGCAATTCCATCAGGGTGAAACCGATCACCGAGCTCGAGATGGCAGACAATTCGGCCAGAACGAACGCTTGCGCGGTCGTCATACCGATTGCCCGGTAGATCGCCCACGCGACTAGGAGCGTGAACCCGAGCTGGAGGAGGCCACCGCGAATGACGATCTTCCGCAACTCCACCAGTTCCCGGAAGGAAAAGTGGACGCCGAGCGAGAACATGAGAAAGGTGACACCGAAGTCGGCGAAGGCTTGCACGACCTCCGGTTCGATCGTGCCGAACCGCTCGAGGACTCGGCTGATGACCAGCCCGGCCAAGAGGTAGCCCATGATGACCGGCTGGCGTAAGCGTGCTGCTACCAAGCCGAACACGATGGCCGTACCGGCAATGATAATGAAGAGGAGAAAGATGACTTCGCGCTCCACCGATCCTCCGTATCTGCATAGTGCCGCCCTGCGGCGACCGGTTGCAGCATAGCAGCCGCGTGGCTGCTCACGAAGTGCTGGTGGAGGCATGGTCCGGAAGGTGAGCCTCCCGGGACTGCGCTCCGTGCAGCACAGCGTCACCGGGAGTGGCTGTTGGCAGGCAAGTGTTCGTTAGGTCACCGCTGCGTTCGTGTTGCTCGTCGAGAGGTTCGGTCGGTGAGCGAACGACTTGACGCGGCCGGGTGTCCGTACCATACTGTGTACGTACACCTTGTGCGTGGAGGCGGTCGCTGCTCTCCAGTAGAATCGGGCTGCTGATGCGAGCACGCTTTGTGAGCGAACCGGGAGCGGACGTCACCGGCTGCAGGGCAGGGAGTTCGATGGCGATGAAGAGCAGCGAAATCCGCCGGGCATTCATCGAGTTCTTCGCGGAGCGAGGGCATGTACAGGTGCCCAGTTCGTCGCTGATTCCTTCCGATCCGACCGTACTCCTCACTACGGCTGGTATGCAGCAGATGGTGCCCTATTTTCTCGGGCTCGAGCGGCCACCCCATACGCGTCTCACGTCGATTCAGAAATGTTTTCGAACAGTCGACATCGATGAAGTCGGCGACGAAAGTCATCTCACGTTTTTCGAAATGCTTGGAAATTTTTCCATCGGTGACTATTTCAAGGCGGAGGCGATCAGCTGGGCCTGGGAATTCCTCACCAAGTGGCTCGGGGTACCGGCGGAAAAGTGGTACCCAACTGTCCATCCGGACGACGACTTTTCCTACCGCTACTGGCGCGATGCGATCGGTGTCCCGGAAGCGCGCATCTTCAAGTTGACAGATAACTGGTGGGGGCCGGTTGGGGAAACGGGACCGAATGGGCCCGATTCGGAAATCCACTACGATCGAGGACCGGAATTCGGCTGCGGTCAGCCCGGCTGTGGTCCCGGATGCGACTGTGGCCGATTTCTCGAGACCTGGAATCTCGTCTTCATGGAGTTCTACAAGGAGCCGGATGGAACACAGCGGCCTCTACCGAAGAAAAACATCGATACCGGCATGGGACTGGAGCGCATTTCGCTCATCATGCAAGGAGTGGGATCGGTTTTCGAGACCGACCTCTTCTTCCCGATTCTCAGCGAGGCTGCAGCGATCGCGGGTGTTCGCTACAAGGATGATCCGCGCGTCGACCGCTCACTTCGGGTGATCGCCGATCATGCCCGCGGTGTGACGTTCCTGATCGGTGACGGTGTTTTCCCGAGCAACGAGGGGCGAGGTTACGTGCTCCGGCGCGTGCTGCGCCGTGCAGTGCGCCATGGGCGGCTGCTTGGAATCGAGCGGCTTTTCCTGGAACGCCTCGCTGATGTCGTGATCGAAATGTTCGCCCAGTACTATCCGAACCTCGCCGAGCAACGGGAACGGATTCATCGGGTCATTCGGCACGAGGAAGAGCATTTCCAGCGAACACTCGCGACCGGCCTGGCGCGCTTCGAGACGCTTGTCGAGCAACTCCAACGAGCAGGTGAGTCAGTCATTCCAGGTGACGAGGCGTTCCGCCTGTACGATACCTACGGGTTCCCCTACGAGCTGACGGAAGAACTGGCGCGCGAGGCTGGGTTGTCGGTCGATCGCGCTGGCTTCGAGCAGGCGCTCGAGCGGCAGCGACAACTCAGTCGCGCGAGTGCTGGGCGCTTCGCCGATACGCAGCGCCAGCGTGCTGAACTCTACGCACGCTTTTCGGAGCGACCGACAACGTTTCTCGGTTACGAGACGACGCAAGCAGAGGCAACGATCGTCGGGATCCTCGACGTCAGCGACGCGCGCACCGTGGCGGAAGCGGGAGACGAGGTCGAAATCATCCTCGATCGCACGCCGTTCTACGGTGAGGCCGGCGGACAGGTCGGTGACACCGGCGAGATTCGTGCCGACACGGGTATCGTGGTCGTCGAAGATACGCAACGCCCGACCCCGGAGCTGATCGCGCACCGGGGGCGGGTGCGCGAAGGGTATGTCCAGGTCGGCCAACCAGTCGTCGCGGTCGTCGACGCCGAGCGACGTGCAGCGATCCGACGGAATCATACGGCGACACATCTCTTGCATGCGGCGCTGCGACGAGTGCTCGGTGAGCATGCACTGCAGGCCGGTTCGTTGGTCGCGCCGGATCGTCTACGTTTCGACTTCGCACACCCGGAGGCTCTCTCGGAAGAGCAGCTGCATGCGATCGAAGAACTGGTCAACGAGCAGATCGTTCACGACTGGCCGGTCGAAGTTCGGTATCTTCCGTTTCGCGAGGCGTTGGCGGAGGGGGCGATCGCGCTCTTCGGTGAAAAGTACGGTGAGACCGTCCGTGTCGTGACGATCGACGGGTTTAGCAAAGAGTTGTGCGGTGGCACGCACGTCGGCCACACGGGGGAAATCGGCTATTTCCTGATTACAGACGAAAGTAGTATCGCGAGCGGCGTGCGACGCATCGAGGCGGTGACCGGATTGGCAGCGGTTCGCGCTGCACGACAGATGATCGAACTCGCGAGCGAAGCAGCGCGCCAGCTGCGTGTGCCGCTGGAGCAGCTACCACAGCAGATCGACCGGTTGCAGCGAGACGTCCGTGAGCAGGCGAAGGAGATCGAGCGACTTGCAGCGGAACTAGCAGCCGAGCGGGTGTTGCCGCTTGTCGAATCGGCCGAACGAGTGGATGGTTTCCGCATCCTGAGTGC
>BEID01000052.1 GCA_002898975.1 bacterium HR27
CCGAGCGTTCACACCGCGAGAACAGAACAGCCACGTTCGTCCACCTGCACAGCGGAAATCAAGAGATCCCTGGCACCATGCACGGCACGAAATTGGCACACTGTTCTGCGTGGCGAAACGGACCGTTCACGTTCGCCACACGGAACGCGGTACACTTTAGGAACGAAACGAAAGACCTGTGATGAGCAGGATCGAGGAGTGTGCGATGATGAGAGCGACACAGGTCACCGGTAAGCCGATCACCCAGGCACGGCTCCACCAGCGTGTGGTGGAAGAGCTGCTCAAGCAGATCGTCAGCGGCGCGCTCCCGCCGGGCACGGCGCTTCCCTCGGAACCGGAACTGGCCCGGCAGTTCGGCGTGAGTCGCATCGTGATCCGCGAGGCGATCCGCATCCTGGCCGAGAAAGGGCTGGTCGCTGTCCGCCACGGGAGCGGGATGTGGATCCAACCACCCGAGCAGTGGGACCAGCTCGACCCGCAGATCCTCTTCGAGCGGCTGCGCTCCAACCGTGATCCGAGCTGGCTCGAGGAGATCCTGGAACTGCGGAAGATTCTCGAGTTGGCCGCCGCGGAACTCGCTGCGCAACGCCGTACGCCGGAGCAGCTGGCGCAGCTCAGTGAGATCCTGGAACGGATGCGCGCGGCAGTCTCCGATCCTTCCACGTACGTCAACCTGGACATCGCCTTCCATGAGGCGATCATGGAGGCAGCTGGCAACCGCCTGCTCCGCGAGGCACGGCGCCCGCTCAGCGAGGTGCTCTTCAGCAGCTGGCTCATGACGAGCCGTTCCGCCGAGCGCTTGGCCCGCACCCACGAGGGGCACGAGGAGATCTACCGTGCCATCGCTGCGGGCGACCCGGTGGCGGCGCACGAGGCGATGCGACGCCATATCGAGCACTTCGAGGACAACATTCGCGCCGACCTCGAGCTGCCGAGCCGCCGGGCCGTTACCGTCGGGAGCAACGGCCACCAGTCGGCTGAGTGACCAGCTCTCCGCACGGCAGCAATCGGGGCAGGCTCACCCGCCTGCCCCGGTTCTCTTGCGCCAGAACCGGGACCCAAAGGCTGCCGGTCCAGCCCCGAGTATCCTCACAGCACGCCCGCCTTGAAGAAAGCCAGGGCAAAGAGCCCGGCGACGATGCCGAGGGCAAGCAGGATCCCGAGAAACCGCACCAGCCAGGGCGACATCGCGCCCTCCGCTTCAGCCGATCCCACGCTGCTCGGCCAGCTGACGCGTCAAGAGCGCCTGCCCGATATGCTCGCGGTTGTGCTGGATCGCATGCAGCAACCAGCGGAGACCCGTGAAGCGCCGCCCCAGACGGTCGTTCGGCGGCGAAAACTCCTGAACCAGCGTTTCGGCCGTCAGGCGTGCCAGACGCCCGAGCGTCTCGCGCTCCACCTGATCGATGAGGTCGAGGAGAGCGGTATCGCTCGGTGCCTCGTACCGGAACCACCGCTCGCGGTCGCGCTCGATCGTCTCGCCGAGTGCTGCCGCCACGAGATACCGTTCGGCATCGAGCAGATGCCCCACCAGGACGGCGATCGAGTTCATTTCCGGGCCGGGCGACCAGTTCAAGACATTCGGCGTGAGGCCGCGCACGAACTCTCGCAGCACGTCGTGCTGCTCGCGCAGCGTCGACTCCACTGCTGACCGTACTGCCGCGACGAGATCTGCACTCACCGTGTCCCCCTTCCACGCCGGATACGCTCGATCTCCCAGCGCCCGTACCGCTCCGCTTCTTCCTCGAGATCACGGTAGATTGCCCGGTACCGCTCGTAGCGACCCGGGTCGATCTCACCAGCTTCGACCGCCGCGCGAACCGCACAGTCGGGTTCGTCCAGGTGCCGGCAATCGCGATAGGCGCAGGCACCGAGATACCGACGGAACTCCCGGTAACACCGCCCCAGCTCTTCCGGGAGAATCGCCCACAGATGCAGCACACCGATACCCGGTGTATCGACCAGAAAGGTCCGCTCGTCCAGCTGGATCAGCTCGCTCGCCGTCGTCGTGTGCCGCCCACGCCCGGTCGCCTCGCTCACTGCCCCGATACGGAGAGCGAGTTCCGGTCGGAACGCTTTGACCAGGCTCGTCTTCCCGACCCCCGACGGCCCGGCGAGTGCCGAGAGCTTCCCTTCCAGCGCCTGCCACAGCTCGGCGAGCCCTTCGCCGGTCACCACGCTCGTCTCCACCACCGGATACCCGATTGCGCGGTAGGGCGCGAGCGCGGCTTGTGCCCGCCCTTCCGGATCCAGATCGACTTTGTTCAGGCAAATCACCGTCGGCAGATCTTGCGATTCGGCCACGACCAGGAAACGGTCGAGCATCCCGAGGCTTAGCTCCGGCTGCGCCGCCGCCATGACGACCACCAGCTGGTCGAGATTGGCGACGATCACCTGCGCAGCCTCGCGGTCACGGGAACGCCGGACCAGCGCCCGCCGCCGCGGTGCGACTGCCTCGATCACTCCTTCACCGGGCGCGACGACCCGGACCTCGACGCGATCACCGACGACAACGAGATCCTCGCGTCGCCGCTCCTTCTTCAAGGCTCCACGCACGATGCAGCGGAGCACGCCCTGTGGCGTCAGGACGTCGTAGAACGGCCCGCGCACGCGAATCACGATATTGTCTGGCCACGCTGGGCTGGTGTGATCTGCTTCCTCCGTCACTCCTTCCCCCCGTGCGGTCCATTCTGCGCTCAGCGCGACACCTGCACTGGCTCAGCGACCGCTGCCGAGCGGCGCACTGTTCCCACCCGCACCGGCAACGCCTGATAGGCAAGCACCGAGAGCACCCCGAACAGTAGCGTCACCACCGCCGCGTGTGCCAAGATGCTTCCGAGACTCATCCGGCTGAAAACGACCCAGGCACCGGTCGCCGACTGGGCGAGCAGGAGCAGGAGCGCGAGCGTACCGCTCCGCACGATATCCGGCCGCGCGCGGCGGAGTGCACCGTCTCGCCACAGACGCACGACGAGACTCGTCAGGGCCAGCGTCAGGAGCAGCGCGCTCGACCGGTGCAGGAAGACGATTCCCGTTGGGCCAGCGAGGTCCGGCACCAGCTTCCCCTGGCAGAGCGGCCAGTCGAGGCAGGCCAGGCTCGCGTTGGCATGCCGGACGTACGCGCCGAGATAGACTACCGCATACGTACCGACCAAGAGCCCCCAGCTCGCCCAGCTGACCGACCCGGGGAGCGCCACGCGCCGCCGTTCCCGCAGCGACTCGCCGCGCGTCAGGATGAGCGCCAAAAGGAGCGCGCTCGCGAAGACCGTGAGCGACACCCCGAAGTGGACAGCCATCACCGGCGGGTAGCGCGGCGCCAGCACGGCCCAGGCACCGAGTGCCGACTGGAGCACGAGCGTACCGACGAGAAGTCCCGCGACGATCCGGGTTTCCCAGCGGGCGAAGACGGACCGGCGCTCGAGCGCGACGAGGAGAAGGAGCGCCACGAGGACCAGACCACTCACCAGCGTCGCGAGCCGGTGGCTGTACTCGATGATCCCTTCCACAGTCAGGGGCGGGAGCAACCGCCCATGGCAGAGCGGCCACGACTCGCCACAACCGAAACCCGATCCCGTCGCCGTGACGGTCGCGCCGAGCAAGAGCACCAGTCCCATCGCCAGAGCGTTCGTCCAGGCCAACCAGCCGATCCACCGCGCTCGCCGTTCCCGTCGCATCGCACGCCTCCCGCCGTGCCGACTCGACAACACTGCCGGAAGGATAACCGAGACAACGCCGTACGACACCTGCACGCGCGACCACCAGCCCTGCCGTGCCCGATCGGGAAAATCGCAGACACAGTGTTTTCGCATTGCCGTATGTCTTAGAGTGAACGTGCGACGGCATACATGCGATACAACGACACAAGCGAGGGCACCGACAGAAGACAAGTATTCGTAGCGGAGTATGCGATCCTGGCACCACGCTGCCGAGAGGAAGGAGATCCCCCATGACGGAAGCGAACCGCACACGCGTCACGCTGACGGTCGCGGGAATGACGTGCCGGGACTGCGAGCGACGAGTCGAGCAGGCACTCGCGCAGGCGGGAGCCATCCATCCTCAGGCCGACTGGCAGCGCGGGCTCGTCACCTTTTTCATCGAGCCAGGAGCCGACCTCGAACGGTTCCGCGCTGCCGTCCGCGCCGCGGACTCACCCAGCCACCAGTATGTCCCCGGTGACGTCACGGTCTCGCCAGGTTCCCGACCTCGTGAGGCAACCGGTTCACCCGAGCGCTTCGATACCGATCTCCTGATCATCGGTGGCGGGAGTGCCGGCTTCGCTGCCGCCATCGAGGCGCGCCAGCTCGGTGCCCGCGTCATGATGGTGGAACAGGGTATCCTCGGTGGCACCTGCGTCAATATCGGCTGTGTCCCCAGCAAGTTTTTCCTGCGCGCAGCTGAGGTTGCCCACCTCGCTGCAACTGCCCCGTACCAGGGAATCCGGACACATCTGGACGGCATCGACCTCCCGGCGCTCCGCAGCGAGCAACGGTCGCTCATCGCCACGCTTCGCCAGGAGAAATACGAGGAACTCGTCGACTTTTACGGCTGGGAACTCCTGCGTGGCACTGCCCGGTTCCTCGATCCCGAGACGGTTGCTGTCGGGGAGCGCCGCATTCGCCCCCGCACCGTCCTGCTCGCGACCGGTGCCCGCCCAGCGATGCCGCCCATTCCTGGATTACCTGACGTCCCCTACCTCACCAGTACCACCGCGCTCGAACTCGAGCAGGTACCCGGCTCGCTCATCATCCTGGGTGCAGGGTACGTCGCGCTCGAACTCGGCCAGGCCTTCCTGCGACTCGGCACCGCCGTGACGCTCCTCCAGCGGCGACCACGTCTCCTCCCTGACCTCGACGAGCGACTCGCGACCGGCCTCCAGGAACGGCTCGCAGCCGAGGGGATGCGTTTTGCACTCGGCACGACCGTCCAGCGCGTCGAGCGCACCGCAGGTGGGGTGCGGGTCGTCGCGCTCCGCGCCGGCCGCGAAGAGATCGTTGAAGCCGAAGCACTCCTGGTCGCCACTGGTCGCACGCCGAACACCGAGTCGCTCGATCTGGCTGTTGCTGGCATCGCGACCGACGAGCGCGGCGCGCCCCTCGTCGATTCCACCCTGCGCACCACCAACCCACGCGTCTACGCAGCAGGTGACGTGACGCGTCTCCCGCAGTTCGTCTCCGTCGCGGCAGCAGCCGGTCGCCTCGCCGCCCGGAACGCCCTTCTCGGCGAGGAACGCACGCTGAACCTCCGCGCTGTTCCGACTGTCGTCTTCACCGACCCACAGGTCGCGACGGTCGGGTTCTCGGTCGCCGAGGCAGCGGCCGAGGGGTTCTTGGTCGTGACCGGCTTCGCACCAGCTGCCGCGATCGCTCGCGAGCGCGTGAACCTGCAGGATGCTGGCGGTGTGCTCGTCGTCGCCGATGCCGAGACAGACCGGCTCCTAGGCGTCCAGGCTGTCGCCAGCGCAGCAGGTGAGCTGATCGATGCTGCCACGCTCGCTGTCGCGAGCCGGCTGACGCTGACCGATCTGCGCGAGCACCTCGCCCCGTACCTCACCAGCGCCGAGGGGCTGCGCCTCGCCGCCCTGGCCGTGACGCAGGACGTCAGCCACCTCTCCTGTTGTGCCTGAACACCGGTCGTATCCACGACCATCAACCCGGCCACTGTCACTGTTCCCGGTGCTCGTGCAGGACGACCAAGCCGATGGCCGCCGAGCGGCGCGCCGAGCGTGCCCAGCGCCGTGGACGGCACGGTTTCACAGTGTGAGAGTTGAGCCGTGTCCGGCCCTCTACCGTACCGAGCTGGGAAACGAGGTAGCCGCGCGGGCGTGAGTGTTCGCGATTTCGCAAACGGAGCAGTCCATCGTCACAGCGCTACGCACCAGCACGAAGAGTGGTGTGACCAATGCGGGAAAGGCACCCGGACCCTCGGCCGGCTCCCGAAAGGCTGTCCAGCGAGCAGAGCGTTCGCGGATAGTCGTTCCACCGTAGCGTCGCCAGACGGCTCTCCCGGCACCGGCGCCCGTGACCGGAGACGCACCCTGACCCAGGGCTGACCATCCGTCGCCCTATCGACCGACCAGAGGCCCCCAGTTGCCTCAGTGCGCATCTGAACACCGGCGGGCTGCTGCGGTTCGGGCATTGCCGAACTCCCCCCTACGCCTGGCTACTCCCCAACCTGCCTCTCGCAACACGCGCCGATCAGCACGGTCTGCACCTCGTCGTTGCCCGCCGGGAGCTGACCCGCCTGCCGGCGCCTACCAGGTACACGCGCAGAGGGAGTGAGGCCGGCGACCGGTCCAGCCAGGCGCGGGTGTATCGAACCTCTCGCTAGCCCACTCGTGACCATACCCTAGGTCGGGGCCAGTGCTCGAGACGACACGCCCGTACCGCAATCGGCCGCGTGGACCGGCTCGACTCCGCATTCCGCACTCACCTCTGGTACTTCGATTGCTCTCCTCAAAAAGTACTGCTTCTCCCCAGACCAATTCTCTATCTAGTCCGGTCGCTCGTCCCCGTGACAGGTTGCACAGACGTGCGGTAACATTTGTCAGGCTGGGTGGTGTTCCGGAGAGGGGTAAGCTCATGACACGGCGACAACCACGATTCTTCCGCTGGCTCGTTTTCGTGGCGGTCTTGACGACCGTCGCGACGAGCCTCCTCACTGTGCTCCCCGCGCTTGCCGACCAACCTGACACACCAGCGACCCCATCGACCCAAGTTCCCCCGCTCGACAAACCCACCCCGGTTACGCCGCCGACGAAGGAGGTGTCGCCGGCTCCAAACGAAAATCCGACCGGCCCTGCTTCTCCTAAGGAGCCTGCCTGTGGTCCGGACAGCAAGGTTCCCTGTCCGCCGCCACAACAGGACAAGGATCCCAAACCACAGGGCGGCCCCACCGACCCCAGCCTGACGGCCCGCGAGGATGCCAAACCCGTCACCATTACCGTCTGGAAGGCCTGGCCAGACCGGTTGCGGACTCCTCCACCGGGTGGCGCGACCGTCACTATCACCGTCAACGCGGGAACGCCGGACGAGCAGGTCGCCACACTCACCTGTGGGGGGCCGAACAATCCACATATCTGCGGTACGGTGACGCTCGATCTCGCACCGGGCGACACTATCGTGGTGAGCGAGACAATTAGTGACCCGAACTGGGTCGCCGTGGCAGGCCCGGGAACCTATACCTTCCAAGGTTTCGCCACGACCACAGCGATCGACCCCAACCCGTCTCTCCCGCCGTCTGATCCTGACTACCGCGGGTCGGTCTGGGACTGCCTGAACCCCGAGGTGTACTGCGCAGTCAAGCTCCTGAACGAGCACCGGACGAAGCGCCTCCGCATCGTCAAATTCTGGGACGATCCCGTTCAGGTTCCCTCGGGCCCGGCTACGCTCGAAGTGACCGCCTACGATAGCTCGGCAAACGTGCTCGGGACCTTCACCGTCACCTGCGCCGTACCTCCGTCCGTGCCGTACTACATCCATTGTCCCGAAATCGACCTCCCGGACGCCACAGCCGAGATCGAGATTCGGGAGACCGCGCTTCCTCCCGGTTGGTTCACCCGTCCCCACACGGTGGGCCGCAAGTCCTGGCGCTGGTTCTACTGGCCGTCCTACGACGGCTGCCTCGGCAACGGCTGCGTGTGGCACTCCGTCCAGAACTATCGGAAGATCGTCATCCTCAACATTTTTAAGGA
>BEID01000053.1 GCA_002898975.1 bacterium HR27
CGTAGCAGAGGCGACCAGAAGGGAGGCAGCAGTGACCACGATTGCACCGGAGCTGACGGGACTGGCGCGTTGGGAGATCGATCCGGCGCATAGCCAGATCACCTTTGCTGTTCGTCACCTGATGGTGACGACCGTGCGCGGTCAGTTCAAGAACTTCTCCGGTTGGGTGGAGTTCGATCCAGCGCATCCAGAGAACGGCAAGGTGGAAGTGACGATCGATGCTGCCAGCATCGATACACGCGAGGAGCGGCGCGATGCGCACCTCCGTTCGGCCGACTTCCTGGACGTCGAGCACTATCCGACGATTACCTTCGTCAGCAAGCGCATCGAGCCGTTGGGCGGCAATCGCTACCGCGTGATCGGCGACCTCACCATCCGTGGTGTCACCAAGGAAGTCGCGCTGGATACCGAGTTCCATGGTGTCGCCAAGGATCCGTGGGGTGGCGTGCGAGCTGGCTTCGAGGCGCGCACGAAGATCAACCGGCACGACTTCGGCGCGAGCTGGAACGTCGCGCTGGAGGCCGGTGGCTGGTTGGTCGGCGAAACGGTCGACGTCTTCATCGAGGTCGAGTTAGTCCGCAAGGATGCAGCCTGACGCCGAGGCGGGGCAGGGGACACACCTGCCCCGCCTTCCTGTGCTCCGAAGAGGGGGGCGGAAGAGGAGGGGCAACGATGGACTGGGCGTTCCTTGTCGGGCGCATCGTATTTGGTCTTTTCTTCGTCTTCAACGGCATCAATCACTTCGCCAATGTGCGCACCTTGAGTATGTACGCGGCTTCGAAAGGGGTTCCAGCGCCGCAGGCAGCAGTCATCGTGACCGGGATCATGTTGCTGCTCGGCGGGGCCAGCGTGGCGACCGGCTACCAGCCGGTGATCGGCAACCTGTTGTTGATCATCTTCCTGGTGCCGGCCGCGTTCTGGATGCACAACTTCTGGGCTGAAACCGATCCGATGGCCCGGGCGAACCAGATGGCACACTTCCTAAAGAATCTCGCGCTGGCTGGAGCGGCACTGGCGTTGCTGGGCGTGCCGACGCCGTGGCCGCTCAGTCTCGGGTGAGGGTGGACATGATCGTCCTCGAGTTCTTTCACGACGTGCTGTGAGCCTGGTGTGTCGTGGCGTCGCCGCGGCTGCGTCAGGTGATCGCTGAGTTCCCGGAAGTTCGAGTCGTGCATCGTTGTTTCGCACTCGCGCCGACACCGGACGCCATCGTGGTGATGTTCGGGTCCAAGAAACGTGGGAAAGCCGAGATTCTCGAGCACTGGCGTTTGGCTAACCGGTACGATGACGTGCCGCGCTTCCGGCCCGATCTCATGGCGGCGCGGCCATTCGACTATCCGTATTCGATGCCAGGGCTCCGTGCGTGCAAGGCGGCCGAGTCGATCGGCGGCCAGCAGGCGCACTGGGATCTCTTCGACCGGATCCAGTACGCGCATCTCATCGAGTGTCGGAATATCGCTGACGACGCCGTCCTGCGTGACTGCGCTGTTGCGGTTGGGCTGGATGTCGAACGCTGGGAAGTCGCCTACCGGAGTCCTGAAACCCAGGCTGCTGTCGACGCCGACCTGGCGCGTGCACGCATGCTCAGCATCGCTGCGGTACCGACCCTCGTCGCGGATGGCACAGAGGTCATAACTGGTGCACGTCCAGCGGCGCACTACCGAGCCTGGCTGCGCGCCGTCCTCGAGCAACGAGCGCGAGCGGGGCGAGACGAGCGTTGAACGAGGCTCGCACAGTTCGCTCGCCCTGTCCCTCGGAGCGATTCGACAGGTTGAGAGTCACGGAGGCGATGGATTACGGGCATTCGCTGCTTTTCGGTGTCTTTCTGACCCCATCAGCGGCCGATCCGGAACGTCTGGTTCAGCTCGCCGAGTGGTGCGACACGCTCGGGCTCGATCTCGTCACGTTTCAGGACCATCCGTATCAACCGGGATTTCTCGAAACGTGGACGCTGCTCTCCTACATCGCTGCGCGCACGAAGCGCGTGCGGCTCGCTCCGAACGTGGCGAATCTCCCGCTGCGGCACCCAGCCATGCTGGCTCGCTCGGTCGCCAGCCTCGACCGGCTTTGCGGCGGTCGTGTCGAACTCGGGCTCGGTGCCGGCTACTTTTGGGACGCGATCGAGGGTATGGGTGGGCGTCGCCTGCGGCCCAGCGAGGCGGTCAAGGCTTTGAGCGAGGCGCTCGATATTCTGCGCGGACTCTGGGATACGCGCCGGGCCTTTTTCAGTCACGAAGGCACGTTCTACACCGTGCCGGGTACCCAACCGGGGCCGGAGCCTGCTCATCCGATCAACATCTGGATCGGTGCCTACCGACCACGCCTGCTTCGCCTCATCGGACAAAAGGGAGACGGCTGGATTCCCTCCGTCGCCTATCTGGAAAGCCTGGCCGATCTGTCGACCGGCAACCGGATCATCGACGAGGCAGCACGCGAGGCCGGTCGAGATCCGGCGGAGATTCGCCGCCTGCTCAACATCGCCGGGCGCTTCACCAGCCGCTCGGGGGGCTTCCTCATCGGGCCAGTTGCGCAGTGGATCGAGCAGCTGACCGAGCTCGCACTCGAGGAGGGTATTTCGGCTTTCATCCTGGCAAGCGACGATCGGGCAACGCTCGAGCGGTTCGCACGCGAGGTCGCGCCGGCAGTCCGCGAACGCGTCGCTGCGGAACGTGCCCGGCGTCGTCCTCACCGATCGAGCCGCGAACCGCTTCCCCTCGTCGTGGGTGGGCGCTGGCTCCGGTACCGCAGCGTTCCACTCAGCCCGCTCATCGATTACGCGGCGATACCCCGCGAGCTCGCTGGGAAGGTGGTCACGCCCCGTGACGAGCGCTACGACGAGCTTCGTTCTGTCTACATAGCGCGCGGGCGGCCCGGTCTGATCGTCCTTTGCGAGTCGAGCGCCGACGTTGCCGCGGCACTGGCTTTCGCGCAGACGCAAGCGGACGCGCCGCTCTCGGTACGCTCAGGCGGTCACGGCATCGCGGGGCTCGCGACCAACGACGGTGGTATCGTCATCGATCTGCGCAAGCTGAATGCGATCGAGGTGCTCGATCCAGCGCAACGACTCGTGCGGATCGGCGCGGGGGCGACCTGGGGCGAGGTGGCGCGAGCACTCGCACCGTACGGATGGGCGATGACGTCCGGGAACTACGGGGACGTCGGTGTCGGCGGGCTGGCCACCGCTGGAGGACTCGGCTGGATGGTTCGGAAGCATGGCTTGGCGATCGACCACATCGTCGCGGTCGAGGTCGTCCTGGCTGACGGACGGATCGTGCGGGCAGACGAGCAGTCCTACCCCGACCTCTTCTGGGGCATGCGGGGTGCGGGATTCATGCTCGGTGTGGCGACGGCTTTCGAGTTCCGGGTCTTCGAGCTTCCGCGGGTGGTCTTCGCGACGATCGTGCTCGATGCCACCGAGACGGCAGCGGTCGTGCAGCAGTGGGCGGAGGTCATGGCGCAGGCTCCACGCGAACTGACGACGTTTCTCTGGCTGGTTCCAGGCCGCCGGGGACAGCCTCCGCTCGGCCAGCTCTACGCGGTTTTCGCGAGCGACGATGTGGAGCGGGCTGCGGATGCGCTGTCACCGTTCTTGCGCATCGCGCCGGTGCTCCAAGAGCGGGCAGTCCTGATCCGCTATGCGTCGCTCGTTCCGCCGTCGCATGACCTGCATATCGGGCAGCAGACAGTGAAGATCCGCAACGGTTTTCTCCAGCGGATGTCGTCCGACGATGCACGCGCGATCGCCGCGCTCCTGTCTGAGGAGCCGACGGTGCTGGTCGAACTCCGCTCGATGGGTGGTGCGAATGCCGAGGTCGATCCGCTGGCGACTGCCTTCGCGCACCGGACGCAGGACGTGTTCGTGGCAGCCTGGTTCCAGCCCGTTTCGGTGGAAGAGCAGGATCGCGCGTGGTTCGTCATCGCGCCGCGCCTCGGCGGCCTTTATGCGGCCTACACATCGGATGTGCGGCCCGAACGGGTTCCGGAGGCGTTCCCTGGCGAGACGTTCGTGCGTCTCCAGGAACTCAAGCGTCGGTACGATCCTGCTCACCTGTTCCGTCGCGGCCTGGTCGTGACTCCCGAGAGCGTGCCCTCAGCCGACGCCCGACTGCCAACCGGACGGTAACGTGAAGGGAACCGGAAGAGCGAGGTCGATGCAGCGGGCGGTTCAGTTCGGACTCAACATCGATCCGGTCGTCGATCGTCCCGAGGAAGTGACGGCACTCGCGACGCTCGCGGACCGTGCCGGCCTGGGGCTGGTCGCCATGCAGGACCACGCGTACAATCCCCGCTTCGGCGAAACGTGGACGTTGCTGACCGCGGTCGCACTCCGGACGGAACGGGTCCATGTGCTCACCAATGTGGCGACGCTCGCCTTGCGTGCACCGGCCATGCTCGCGAAAGCCGCCGCGACGCTCGACCGCCTAACCGGTGGACGAGTCGAACTCGGCCTCGGTGCCGGTGCGTTCTGGGACGGGATCGCAGCGATGGGCGGACCGCGCTGGACGCCGGCCGAAGCGCTGGCTGCACTCGAAGATGCGCTCCGGCTCTGTCGACTCCTCTGGGAGAAGGCAGGAACGGGTGAGCCGGTGACGTACGCCGGGCGGCTGTTTCGGGTGCAGGAGCTCGCGTTCGGACCCAAGCCGGTTCGGCCGATCCCGCTCTGGGTCGGCGCGATCCGGCCACGTGCGCTGCGGCTGACCGGCATGCTTGCCGATGGGCTGACGATTTCGACACCGTATGTCCCTCCGGAACGTTTGCCGGAGGTCAATCGACTGGTCGATGAAGGGGCTCGTGTTGCCGGGCGCGATCCGCAGAGCATTCGCCGGCTCTATAACCTGCTCGGTGTCCTCGACGTGCCGGGCGCGCGCCCCCTACGGGTGAACCGGCCCGGATTTCTTAGTGGTCCAGCGGAGGCGTGGGTCGAGGCGATCGTCCGCTTCGCGGAACTGGGGATGGATACCTTCGTCTTCTGGCCAGTCGCCGGAGACTACGTCGCGCAAGCCCAGCATTTCGTCGAAGTGGTGGTGCCGGAGGTACAGCGCCGGCTCGCTAGGGCGTGAGGGTCACTCGAGGTCGACCCAGAGAAAGGCCTCGGCGAACTCCAGTCCGACCGGCGTGGCGGCCTCGCGCGCGCGACTGCGGACGCGCGTCTCCAGGCCGCCCGGGAAAGCACTCGCTTGACTGACGTGGCAGCGGAGCGCCGCAAGTTTCCGTTCCAGCACCGGGGCGATATCGACGAACGTGTCGGGACGCTCGGTTCCGAAGAGCAGCGCTGTGCGGACGACGTGCGGCTGTAGACCGGCGGCGAGTTGTTCGGGAAAGAACGTCGCGAGGCGACTCGCTGGAAACGCGGCAGCCAGCGCAGCAGCTCCGACGGCCCGGTGATCGGGATGCTGGCGATAGAGCCGGGTGAGCGGGTCGTGAGTGAGCACGATATCGGGACGGAAGCGGCGAATCTCGGCAGTGAGCTGGGCGCGCAGGGAGAGCGTGTCGAAGACTTCCCCATCAGGGAGCCGCAGGAAGGTGACCCCTTGGACCCCCAGGAGCTGGGCAGCGGCCAGTTGCTCGGCTTCGCGGACCGCAGCGAACGATTCGTTCTCGTTCGAGTCAGCCGGCTGCCCCTTGTCGCCGGAGGTGACGACCACGTAGTGCACGATCGTCCCGGCTGCGACCCAACGGGCGACCGTCCCAGCACAGAAGAATTCCGGGTCGTCCGGGTGCGCGCCGACGATCAGGACACGCTCGGCAAGCGGTGGGTCGCCGATGTGTCGAACGGAGAGATTCGTCATCGTACTCGCTCCCGATCGATAGTGCAGCACTGCGAGGTGCACCGCGCGCAGATCGCGCTGTCACGAACGATTGTCGGTCATGGCCATCGAGCGTCCAACTCGTCGCCAAAGCGAGGGCGGAGACACGCCCGGTCGACATCTGAGCGCAGCAGCGCTCGCGCAACGGTACTGGTCTCAACGCCGCTCGCGCCCCGTCCCGTGGCAGTATAAGCCGCAATGGGTCGGGTGGGTGGCCGAGGAGGGCGAGCACGATGCGCGTACGAGCCGTCACGATCGGTTGGACGGTCGAGTGGCGTGAGGGAAAGATCGCCAACGCCGCGGAGATCGCGCGGGTACCCGAGAGGATACGAGACCACTTCGCGCAGGTGGGGATCGAGCTGCAAACGGTGCGCCTCGCCACGCAGCCATTCCCTGCGGTCGTCGCACCGGAGGAGGTCACCACCTACGCGCGGGCGCTCTGTGCGGCGGCCGAGGCGGCTGGCTACGACTACGTCTCGATGGGGCCGGCCGGTCCGGAACAGCGCGCGTGGGCATCCTCCATCGTCCCGGCACTGGTGGAGAACGAGACGCTGTTCGCTGCTGTCTCGGTCACGACGGACGATGATCGGGTCGCACTGCCAGCGGTCGAGGCTGCTGGGAGGGTCATTAGCGAGCTGGCGAGGCGGACCGCGGGAGGGTTCGGCAACCTCCGGTTCGCCGCACTGGCGCTGTGTCCGCCTGGTATCCCGTTCTTCCCAGCGGCCTATCACGATGGCGGGGAGGTCGCGCTTTCCGTGGCGTGGGAAGTGGCGGATGAAGCGCTCGCGGCGGTGACCGGCGCACAGTCGCTCGGCGAGGCTGAACGGCGTCTGGAAGACCGCCTGAGTCAGGTGGCCGAACGACTCTGGGCGGTCGTCGAGGCGCTGGCGAGCCTGCTCGGAGCGCGGCCCCTCGGCATCGACTGTTCGCTCGCTCCGTACCCGGACGAGACGCGGAGCGTTGCGGCTGCGTTCGAACGCCTCGGGCTCCAGCCATTCGGTGCGCCGGGAACACTGGCTGTCGCTGCGTCGATCACCAGCGTGCTGCAACGGTTGCAGGTGCAGCGAACCGGCTTCTGCGGCCTGATGCTCCCGGTGCTCGAGGACGCCAGACTCGGTGCCCTCGCACAGGCTGGTCAGCTCCAGTTTTCGACGCTGCTGGTCGCCTCGGCCGTCTGCGGAGTCGGTCTGGACGTGATCCCGCTCCCCGGCGAGACCACCGCAGCACAGCTGAGCGGTCTCGTTCTGGATGTGGCCACACTGGCGACACGCCTGAAGAAGCCACTTCTCGCTCGACTGATGCCGATCCCCGACCTGCAGCCTGGCGAGGCAGTCCGGTTCGACTTCTCGTTCTTCGCGCCTGCAGCAGTGGTTCCGCTGGCAGGAGCGACGCCACAGCAGTGGTTCACGAGCGAACCTGGACAGAATACTGGTGAAGATAAGCTGTAGAGCTCCGCCCACAGAGAGGTGGTTGCCTGAATTGTGGAGAAGGAGTACCATTCGTGTGGTGACAGTGTTTCGGCTGTTGTAGGAGGGCGACGATGGCGCGAATCGTCATCACGATCGAGGGTGATTCGCAGGAGATCGGCGCGATTCAGGAAGTGCTGCAGCGACTGGCTGGATTGACGAGTGCTGAGTTCGAAGCCGGTGAAGCGGTGCGGGGGCCGGGAGAGCGCGAGCCGTGGACGTTCGAAGAGTTCCGGCAGTTCTGGAGCCGCTTGCAGGACGGTGCACGGCAGATCCTGGCTGAGATCGCGAAGCGGCCGGAAGGGT
>BEID01000054.1 GCA_002898975.1 bacterium HR27
TGAAGCCGTCCTTGGTGCGCACGCCGAGTTCCTCGAGACCGATATCCTCGATGTTGCCCTTGCGACCGAGCGCGACGAAGAGCGCATCGGCCTCGATGACCTCCTCTTGGGCGCCGCTCTTGCGCACGCGCATCCGGACGCCACCCTCGGTGATGTCGAAGTCGTCGGCGGTCGGCCGGTAGTCCGGAATGATGCGGGTCCCTTTGCGCTGGAACGAGCGGACCAGCTGTTGCTGGACTTCCTCGTCCTCGTTGGGAACGATGCGGCCGACCAGCGTGACCTCGGCACCGAAGGCGCGATAGACGGTCGCGTGCTCGACACCGGTCGCACCACCACCGCGGATGATGACCCGCTTGGGGTACCAGTCGAGCTGGGCCGTGGTGTGATCGCTGTTGAGGACACGCACGCCGTCGAAGGGGATACCGGGAATGGCGCGCGGCCGCGAGCCCGTATCGATCACGATCGCTCGTCCGCGCAGCTCCTGCTGCTGACCGTCAGCACCGTTGACGACGACGGTGCGGTTGGCCGTCAACCGTCCGACGCCCTGGATGAGCGTGATACCGTGCTTGCGGAAGAGGAAGTGAATGCCCTTGTGCAACTGCTCGACGACCTGCTGGCTGCGCTTGAAGGCAGTCGCGTAATCGCCCTGAACGTCACCGACGATAACGCCGAACTCCTTTGCCCGGCGCGCCTGTTCAAGCAGCTCGGCGCTCTTGAGCAGCGCCTTGCTCGGGATGCACCCGCGGTGCAAGCAGGTGCCACCGACCTTGTCCTTCTCCACGACGGCGACCTTCAGGCCGAGTTGTGCGGCGCGGATCGCCGCGACGTAGCCACCGGTGCCACCACCGAGGAATACGACGTCGAACTCCTGGCGCTGTTCGACGGTCATTCCGTCCTCCTTCGGCTCGCGACGGATAAAGACCCTCCTCCGGAAACCGGAGGCTGCCTGTGGGCAGTATAGCAGGCTCCCGAGCGTGCTCCGGCTGCTCTTCTCGGCCGTTCCGGTGCGATGAGCCGTGCCGGACGCAGGTGCACGCGCTCGCGTCGGTCACCGCGCGTGCGCGCGCCGGAGGCTCGAACGGGATGCCTGCGAACCAGAACATCTGTGCTATACTGGGCGGCAGAGCGCTGCAAACAGCACATGTGGTGAGACGCGATGCAGGAAATCCCCGGAAAGCCACTAGCGAGCTGGCGCGAGATCGACCAGGCGATCTGGCGGCGGATGGCCGAGCGAGCCCGCAAGGAAGGTGTCCGTGCCTTCCGCCTCAATGGTGACCCGCGGCACTGGGCTGTGACGAGTGCCAGCCAGTCCGGTGTCGCCTACGAGGTGACGATCCTCGACGACGAGTTGCTGTGTTCGTGTCCCGGAAGCGCCTACTACCGGTACTGCAAGCACCGCGCTCTCGTCCTCGCCGAGCTCGGTCTGCTCGATCCGGAGTTCGGAGTCGAGGCTGCTTGAACGCGGGCCAGCTAGCTGGCTGAGACTTCTTCTCCGCCGAGGCGGCGCTGGGCTGCAGCGAGTTCGCCGGTCAGGGCAGGTTGCAGCCAGCGGAACGCCGTCTGTGGCGCGACTCCCGAGCCGTACAAGAGCAAGAGGTACATGATGCCGAAGATCGGCAGGTGGCCGAGCAGCTCCACCGGTGGCAACAGTGGCACCGTGAGATTGAACGGGATCCACATCGCGAGGATCACGACACGAGTCAGGACGCCGGTGATGAGCAGGATCCCGATGGTCGCCTCGACGATACCAGCGAGGTCACCGAACAACCGGTCGGTGACCCAGTCCCAGCCGAAGAGACTTCGCAAGACGTTGAAGTGCGAGTATTCCCGGAGGAACGCGCTGCTCAGTTCGGGGTTGAGGAGCTTTTCGGAGAAGGCGACGGTGACGAGCGCGAGACCAGTGAGTACCCGGAGCGCGGTAACCGCTTGGCGCTCGTACCGGGTGAGCCCGATGAGAACCTGCGCCACGCGAAGCGGCGGAACTGTCTGGCCCAGCACGAGCAGGACGAGCGCGATGCCGAGATAGTGCAGCTGCTCGAGCACGGCGATGGCTGGGAAGAGGGTGAAGGCCGCCAGGTAGACGAGCACCAGCAGGGCAGCACCAGCACGGTCGAAGAGCGCTGTGATGAAAGTGAACGCGACGATAACGGTGGCGACCAGGAGCGTCCACCCGATGGCCGAGTTCGGGAGCTGGAGCGGTGGGACGAACAGCTCCCGCTGGTAGGCGAACCAGACCAGGCTGATTCCCGCGTGCAGGGCGAGGACGCGCGTCGCACACGGTTCCATGCTGGCGAGGAGAGGGGGATTCGGCCAGTGCGGGGTGCCGAGTGCCCGCTGAAGAAGCCGCAGGATGACCCAGAAGACGGCGCTGAGACCGACGACTGCCAGGGTCGGCCAACGCCAGAAGAGTTCCCACTGCGGCGAGCGGAGCTGGAGCTCTGGCGGCACGAACCAGCGGACATGCGCGGATGCGCTCGCTGGACTCGCGGCGAGAACGAGAACGGCGAGCACGAGTCCCAGCCAGTCCCAACGTGTCCGAGCGACCGCGAAGCGCTTGCGACGCATCGTTTCTCACCGTCCAGTTCGTGCCGGCAGTCTACCAGAGGTCTTCCCGGTGATACACCGAGGCCTCGGTGTTCTACACCCGCCCCGCTCGGGCAGTTCGTTCAGTGCGGAGCATCCGTGCTGGAGTGACCCGGGCGCTCCAGGCGGGCGAGCACCTGTTTGAGTCGCTCGAGCGCACGGTGCGCGCGGCGCTGAGCGGCGGTGGGGGAGATACCGAGGAGGTCGGCGATCTCGTCGAACCCGAGTTCGGCTTCCCAGCGCAGATAGAGGATCTCCCGGTCGCGGTCGCGCAGCGTCGCCAATGCCTGCGTGACGAGCAGACGGTCGGCCGACCAGGTTTCCGCCGCTCGCGGGCAGGCCTCCTGGAGCACGCGGGCGAACGCGCGGTGCTCGATCTGCTGGCTGCGCAACCAGTCGAACCAGCAACGCTGGGCGATCCGGATGAGCCAGCTCGCGAATGCGGCACGGTTCCGGAGCCGGTCACGGGCTGCCCAGGCGCGAGCGAAGGTTTCCTGAATCAAGTCCTCATGGAGGGCAGCCGGCACACCGAGACGGAGCAAGTAGGCTCGCAGGTGCTCCACATGCTGGCCGTAGAGATCAGCAAAGAGGGTGTCGTCGGGAGCGCTTCGGGACGGGGATTGCTCTGGCTGAGCGGGCTCGGTGGGATCAGGAGGGTCCTGCGGTGGCCGTCTCCGGCGGCTGGCGTGGAGCAGCGGTGGCGGCATACGGTGGAGGAAGAGGTGCGGTGGTGCCGGCCGGTCGTCAAAGAACAAGAAACCGAGCGACGGGAGGACAAGGAGCAGGACGAGACTGAGCCGGGCTGGAGTGAGGCTGGATCGCATCGCTCGGTTTCCTTCTCTCCGGTCAGGGGGCCGTACGCGCAGTGTACAGCAGGAGACCTGCACAGACGAAGACCAGAGCCACCGGTCCCGTTCGTGCCAGCCGCTGCAGGTTCAGCACACCGAGCGCACCCGCCGGGCAAGGAGGCCGCCACAGCGCATACGCCGCTCCGGCAGTGACGAGACCGCGGGCGAGGCCGAACGCGAGGAAGAGGGCTGCACCCTGTCCGAGGTCGCGTGACAGGAGGGCAGCCAGACCCAGGCTGGCGAGCTGGAGCGTCGGCCAGCGGGTGGTGAAAGCGGTGCCGAGCTCGAATCCCCAGGCTGCGCTCGCGAAGAGGGGACCGCGCTGGAACCGTGCGGGCGGGACCTGGCGCCAGACCGGGCTCCGGCACCCGGTCACCATCTCGGCCATCGCGAGGGCGGTGACCACTGCGGCGAGAAGGACAGTCAGTTGCTGCGTGGCGAGCACAGCTGGCAGCAGCAGCGTGCCGAGCAGTGCGAGCGTGCCGCCGGTCAGCGCACTGCCGGCGCTGCTAGCCAGCACGTGGAGGAAGGCGGTAGCCACGGCGTGCCGGCGTGGTCGCTCTGCCATGGTCGGGCCGAGCACGTCGACCATCGAGTACCCTCAAGGCGACCAGAGTGCGGAACACCCGCTGGCCAAGGCGAGCGGGAGCAGCAGGAGCATCATCGCTTTCCCTCCGTATTGACCGTGGGCTGCAGGAGCATGCTGACGATCTCCGGGACTTCCTCGACGCTCCGGAGGACCCCGCGTCCCCGCAGGTGACCACGCTCGTCGACGAACGCGAGGCTCGGGAAGCTCGAGAGCCTGAGCGCAGCCAGCGCTGCGTCACCGGCGAGACGAGGAAGGTGCGTCGCCTCCGCCGGTACATCGCGCTCCGGTACGGCGAGGACCAGCAGGATACGACGCTCGGCGAGAGACGCCGCCAGAGCTTCGAGTTGTCCCCAAAAAGCTGCGCACGGTGGGCAGCGCTGGCTGAGAGCGAGAACGACCGCTGGTGCCGCCGGGGGCACGCCGAGGATCAGCTGATCGGACGCGGGGCCAGCGAGCGCGAGCGGGGGGACGGGTTGGCCGAGGCTTTCGCGCACATGTTCTTGCGCCGCGATACCACTGACCTGCTGCTGGAGAAGCTGGAGACGCCGGGCGAGCTGGGACAGGATGGTGGCCAGCGCGAGCACGGCGAGCCACGCGAGCAAGGAGCTGACGACGAGGATCCACTCAGGCAGCATGGCGCGGCTTTACTCCTCCAGCCGACCGGCGCAGACTCGCCACGGCCGCCGACAGGCGGGACACGACCAAGATCGAGAGCACGAGAAGGCTGGCAACGACGATGTCAGCAAGGGACGGTGCAGCCGCCGCTGGCCAGGCGACCGTGACGAGTCCGAGGAGGAACAGGTTGCGCAGCAGTGTCGCCCATCCGAACCTCGTCGGCATCAGGTTGCCGAAGCAGGAACAGTCCGTGTCCGGGGCGCGCCGTGCTCCGACGATGGCGAACGCGGTGAAGGTGAGGAGAGCGGACGTGGCGAGCGCGAGCCCAGGGCCTTGGGTGCCCGGTAGGAGCAAGAGGACGCCGGTGAGGAGTTCCAGCGCGATGGTCCCGAGCGCGGCCGGACGAGCCCAACGGCGGAGTCGCGGGAGGACGGTAGCGAGCAGGTGCGCAGCATCGGCGAGGGCGAAGACCTTGCCCAACGCCGCGACGAGGAAGGTGCCAGCGAGCAGGGCGGTCGCGACCCCAGCTGCCGACTCGGGAAGGTGCCGGAGCAGGCCAGTCGCGCCGGCCGGCGCAGTCGTGCCGGGGGAGAACGCCGGCCAGTGATAGTAGGTGACGTACGGAAACTCCAGGTAGAGGCCGCAGGCCAGCGGTGCCGAGAGTGTCCCGCTGTCGAGCGGGAAACGCCAGAGGCATCCGTCGCTGATCGCACCGACGTACACGGTACGCTCCTCTGGCTCGGCACCCACCAGCAGCCAGTCGGAGGCGTCGCTACCGACTGGCAAGCGGTGGGTCGCCACCAGTCGCCAGTGCGCCGGGTCGATGACGAGGAGCTCGGAGGCCTGCGGGGAAAAGGCGACCAGGCGGTCAGCCGCGAGCGTCGTGGCCTGCGCGGCGAGGTCCCGGGCGAGCGGTGGGTCCACACGGCGCATCTCCAGCGTGCGCGGATCGAGGACGAATCGGGCCAGGTCAGCCGTGACCAACCAGAGCTCGTCGCCGACGAGCAGGGGAGCCGCGAGAGAGGGGGAGGCGCTCGGTGCGAGACGACCCCGCTCCGGCAAGTAGGCCGTGACGAGCCGCGGGATCGTCTGCTGGGCGACCACCGCACCCGTCCGCTGGTCGAGGACGAAGACGTCACCCAAGGAGTTCGTCCACTGCGGGAGGACGGAGCGGTTAACGACCAGCAACCGATCGCGACCGGGGAAGAGCCAGGCGTAGCCACTGGCGCCCAGGCTGGTGGCCCAGGAGGCCCACGCCTGCCGTTCCAGGTCGTACAGGGTGACGACGAGCTGCGGGATGTCACCGCTGCTGCCGTAGTAGGCGAGCCCCAGGAGCGTGCCGTCCGGAGAAAACGCAGCGAAGGTGAGGCGGAGATTTTCGACGAGGTCGGGCTGGCGGCTCGCCAGGCCGGCGAGCGGTGGGGCGGACGCTCCGCGTGGCAGGGAGGCCTCGAGCGACCAGGCGGGGAGCGATCGGATCTCGAGGACGTCGGTCGACCCGTCAGGACTGTCGCGCACGACAGCGGCGCGGCGACCGTCCGGCGAGAGGAAGATTTCGAGGTACCCCTGGTCGGGGTGCGGTGCCCGGTGCAGCTCCTGACCGGTGCGCGGGTCGAGGACGACGATCTCCTTCGCGTCGGGTCGCGCGAGCGAGACGATCAGAGGCCGATCCGGGGGAGCAGCGGTGGCACCACGGGTAGCCGACCCGCGCAGCGTCATTCCCAGCGCGCCGAGCCCGAGGAAGAGGAGAACGGCGAGCGACCCCAGGAGGACGGTCCGTGTGCGCATCCAGTTGCCAGCGTCTGATCTCTGCATCGGTGTACCTCCTCTGTCCCGGACTCAGCACGTCGCCACCAGCACAGCGCGCGTGCACACGACGTTCCCCGAGTCACACCAGCTCGGTTGTGCCCCTCCGTTCGTGCAGCGGCAGCTGCTAGGGCAGGTGGAGACGCTCCCGCTCGTGCAGCAGTCGATGTATCGGACGACGAACGCGCGGTTACGAGCCGGATCGTAACAGCACAGGTACCAGGCCCGGGTACTCGAGACCGTCCCGCTCGGGCAGGCCTGGTCGCTCCCGCCCCGGCAAGAGCAGAGGCAGCCGGACATACCGCAACGGAACCAGTCGCTGCAGCTCTGGGCACGGGCCAGCTCCGGCTCGCGGAGGAGAGTGACCGTGGCAGCGGCAAGGGCCAGAGCGCGGCGGATCCGCGTCCGCCGTGTCGTCGTGTCACTCGCCGGATTCGGTGATGCACGGCTGTGCAGCGTGTCGTCCACAGCAGGTCTTTCTTTCTACTCTGTCTATTCCTTTAGACGCACGAGAGATCGTCCCGCAGACAGGTGGAAGGTGCGCACGTTACCTGCCGAGCAATGACGAGCGACCGGCGAACTCGGCAGCTGCCCGGGAGGTCTGTCCAGTGTGATGACGGCCCGCCACGGGAGGGCCAGAGCACCCGCTCGAGCCGTCGAGCCCGCACGCGCTCGACGCTGCGTCCGGACCGTTCGGGGTGCCGGCATTCAGGTTCCCGGCGAGCGGCCCGCTGGACTGGTCCCCTGAGCAGGCGGTGCGTTACGCGGAAGCCGGACCCACGCGGGGATCCGACTGCGGACACTGGTGACGCTCCGGCGCAGCGTGCTGGAGGCTACGAGCAGTGCCAGCACGGGCAGGAGCGACACGGCGCCGAGAGCGAGCGCCGCCACGCCGACGGTACCGGTTCGCTGGCGGGCTAGCGCGGGGAGCGTGGCCGTCGCTTCGCTCGTGCCCGGCGCGAATGCTGGCCAACCGTAGTACGTGACCCACTCGGGGCGCAGGTCGAGCCCGCAGGCCAACGGCGTCGAGAGTTCGAGAGTGTCGAGGTCCCAGC
>BEID01000055.1 GCA_002898975.1 bacterium HR27
GGAGCCGTCGGCTACCTCGGCTACGAGACGATCCGGTATTTCGAGCCGCGTGTTCCGGCTGCGCCGCAGGATACGCTGGGGCTCCCGGAGGCAGTGTTCCTGTTCGTCGACTCGATGCTCGTCTTCGATCATCTCGAGCGGACGATCGCTGTCGTGAGCCACGTGCATGTGGAAGACGGTGTGCCGCTCGAGCGGGCCTACGCCGAGGCGGTGGAACGGATCGAACGGCTGGTCGATCGGCTGCGCCGGCCGCCGGTCGTCCCGGTCGGGAGTGGACCAGTCGATCCGGAGACGGTCGAACAGCGCTTGCGCCCGCACCTCGATCGGGCGACGTATGTCGCGATGGTGGAACGTGCCAAGGAGTACATCGCGGCCGGCGACATCATTCAGGTCGTGCTGTCCCAGCGGCAGGAGGTGGAGACGGGAGCGCACCCATTCACGATCTACCGCGCGCTGCGGCGTATCAACCCGTCGCCCTACATGTATTACCTCCGCTTCGGTGACGACGCGCTGATCGGTGCTTCGCCGGAAATGCTCGTCCGGGTCGACGGGCGTGTCCTCTCGACGCATCCGATCGCCGGGACGCGCCGGCGCGGGCGAACGCCCGAAGAGGACGTTGCGCTGGCCGAGGAGTTGGCCGCCGACGAGAAGGAGCAGGCCGAGCACATCATGCTCGTCGACCTAGCGCGCAACGACATCGGCCGCGTCGCGGCACCCGGTATGGTGCATGTACCGCGACTGATGGCGATCGAGCGCTTCAGTCACGTTATGCATCTCGTGAGCGAAGTGACCGGTGTTCTCCGCGACGATCTGTCGGCGCTCGATGCACTGCGGAGCTGCTTCCCTGCTGGGACCGTGAGCGGGGCACCGAAGATCCGGGCCATGGAGATCATCGCGGAACTCGAGCCCGAACAGCGTGGTCCCTACGCTGGCGCGGTGGGGTACGTGGACTTCAGCGGCAACCTGGATACGGCGATCACGCTGCGGACGATCGTGATGCGCGGCCAGCGAGCCTACCTCCAGGCGGGAGCCGGCATCGTCGCTGACAGCGTACCGGAGCGCGAGCATCAGGAGTGCCACCACAAGATGCGCGCGCTGGTACGCGCGATCGAGCATGCCGAGCAGATGGAACGCGAACAGCGGGGGTACGCGGTATGATCCTGGTGATCGATAACTACGATTCGTTTACCTACAACCTCGTGCAGTATCTGGCCGAACTCGGTGCCGAGCTCGTGGTGCGTCGGAACGACGAGCTGACGGTCGAGGGGATCGAACAGCTGGAGCCGGACGGTATCGTGATCTCGCCCGGTCCCTGTACGCCACGCGAGGCAGGTGTCTCCGTTCCCGTCATCCAACGGTTCGCCGGGCGGGTGCCGATCCTCGGCGTGTGTCTCGGACATCAGGCGATCGGTGCTGCTTACGGTGCGCGCATCGTCCGCGCACCCCGCCTGATGCATGGGAAGACGAGCCGGATTCAGCACGATGGGCGGGGAGTCTTCGCTGGCCTGCCGAACCCCTTTACGGCGACACGCTACCACTCGCTCGTCATCGACGAGGCGACGTTGCCCCCGGATCTCACCGTCACTGCCCGGAGCGAAGACGGCGTCATCATGGGTGTGCGCGACCGCACGGGTCTGGTCGAGGGAGTCCAGTTCCATCCGGAGTCAATCCTGACGACGGTCGGAAAGGATCTCCTCCGCAACTTTCTCGAGAGCGTCGAGGCGCACAGTCGAGGGCGAGCAGGTGTGCGGGGAGGTGCGGCATGATCACTGCAGCGCTCCAGAAGATCGTGTCGGGCGGAGTGCTCGATGTCGAGGAAGCCGCGCAGGCGATGGGCACCGTGATGACCGGTGAGGCGACTCCAGCGCAGATCGCGGCGCTGGTCACCGCACTGCGCGTGCGTGGGGAGCGGGAAACGGAGATCGCCGGTTTCGTGCAAGCTCTCCGTGCTCACATGATTCCCGTGGAGCTTGCGACCGCGCGACCGGCGGTCGATGTCGTGGGCACTGGTGGCGACGGAGGACGCACCTTCAATATCTCGACGGCAGCTGCTTTCGTCGTAGCTGGAGCCGGCGTGCCGGTCGCCAAGCACGGGAACCGGGCCATGTCGAGCCGTGCCGGGGCGGCCGACACGCTGGAGGCGCTCGGCGTGCGGATCGACCTCGGGCCGGAGGCGGTCGCCCGCTGCGTCAGCGAGGCCGGCATCGGCTTCATGTTCGCCCAGCGCTTCCACCCGGCGTTGCGACACGCTGCGCCCGTGCGTCGGGAACTCGGCTTCCGCACCGTCTTCAACGTGCTCGGCCCCTTGGCGAACCCCGCGCGCGTCCGACATCAGCTGATCGGCGTCGCGATGCCGGAGCTGGTAGACACGGTCGCACGTGTGCTGGCCTTGCTCGAGATCGATCACGCGCTGGTTGTCCATGCTGCTGACGGGCTGGACGAGGTGAGCCTGGCTGCGCCGACGACGGTCTACGAGATCCGTCGCAACGGAAGTGTCGAAGTCCGCCGGCACGTCGTGGAGCCGGAGAGCCTCGGGATACCGCGGGTGCCGACCGAAGCCTTGCGAGGCGGCACGGCTGAGGAGAATGCGCGCATCGTCCGGGCCGTCCTGGAGGGGCAGCCGGGACCGGCCCGCGAGGTGACGCTCCTCAATGCGGCGGCTGCGCTCGTCGCTGCCGATGCAGCCGAATCGCTGGCGGAAGGGTTGGAGCTGGCGCGGCGCTCGATCGACAGCGGGGCGGCGCTCGCCGCGCTCGAGCGGCTCGTGCAGCTCAGTAACCAGCTGGCTGGAGCGGAGGTGCCGTCGTGACTCGAACGGGGACGATTCTCGACCGGATCGTCGAGCGCACGCGGCGCGACCTGGCCGAGCGGCGTGCCCACATGCCGGAAGCCACGCTCCTCGAGCGTGTCGCGACAATGGCGCCACCGCTGCCCTTCGCGCTGGCGTTGCGCGGCGAGCAGGTTCGCCTCATCGCTGAGGTAAAGCGGGGTTCACCGTCGCGCGGCCTCTTCGCGCCGGATGCCGATGCGGCAGCGGTGGCGGCGGATTACCTCGCTGGCGGGGCTGCGGCGATCTCGGTGCTGACGGACGAACCCTTCTTCGCCGGTCGCTTGAGCGACCTGGAGACGGTCAGCGCACTGGCGCGACCTGCCGGCGTACCGGTCTTGCGCAAGGATTTCGTCGTCGATCCCTATCAGGTGCTAGAAGCGCGCGCTTTCGGGGCCGATGCGGTGCTCTTGATCGTCGCAGCATTGAGCCCGGTACAACTGATTGAACTCCTCGCTGCGACGTGGGAACTGGGGCTGGAGGCGCTGGTCGAAGTGCACGACGAAGCCGAACTCGAGGTGGCGCTGGGAGCCGGAGCGCGGGTCATCGGCATCAACAACCGGGATCTCCGGAGCTTCACCGTCGATCTCGGCGTGAGCGAGCGGCTGGCACCGCGCATTCCGGCCGATCGAGTCGTCGTTGCCGAAAGCGGCATCCAGACGCGCGCGGATGTCGAGCGGCTCGCCCGGGCGGGTATCGATGCCATCCTGGTCGGGGAGTCGCTCATGACCGCGCGCGATCGTCGGGCGGCAACCGCTGCTCTGGCCGGCGTGGAGGCGCAGCGATGCCGGGAGTCGTGAAGCTCTGCGGCATGCGGACAGCGGAGGACGCACTGGCCGCGGCCGCAGCAGGGGCCGACTTTATCGGCCTGGTCTTCGCACCGAGCCCGCGGCGTGTCACGCTCGAGCAGGCGGTGACCATCTGTCGCGCTGTACGGACGGTGACGCAGCTGCCGCGGATCGTCGGTCTCTTCGTCGATGCACCGGTCGAGGAGATGCAGCAGGTCGCGGCACTCCTGGAGCTCGACGCGGTGCAACTGCATGGGAACGAGCCACCGGAGGTCGTACGAGCGCTCGGCTGGCCGGTGCTCAAGGCCGTCCGGGTGCGCGCTGGCGAGACGGTCGAGGCCGTGCGGCAACGGGTCGCACCGTACTTCGCGGGCAATCCGGCCCCGTACGCGATCGTGCTCGACACCTACCACCCGCGTGTGGCGGGCGGGACGGGGCAGACGTTCGACTGGGCGGTCGCTGCTGCGATAGCCCGTGCTTTCCCGGTGATCCTGGCCGGTGGGTTGCGGGTGGAGAATGTAGCCGAAGCGATCGAGACGGTACGCCCTTTTGGCGTCGATGTCTCGAGCGGCATCGAGGTTGCCGGGAGGAAAGATCCTGAACTGATGCGCGCGTTCGTGGCAGCGGCGCGTGCCGCCTTCGCGCGTGCGTTCGATACGGTCCGGACGGAAAGCGGAGGGACGAGATGACGACATCAATGCAGCGAGCACGGCAGCTCCCGGACGAGCGCGGGCGTTTCGGCGAGTTCGGCGGCATCTACGCTCCGGTCACCTTGCTACCGGCGATCGAGGAGTTGATCGAGGCCTATGAGGACGCTCGCCGGGATCCAGCTTTCCAGGCCGAGTTCGAGCGGCTGCTCCGCGAGTTCGTCGGACGACCGACCCCCCTCTACTACGCGGCCAGCCTGACCGAGCGGGTCGGCGGTGCGCGGATCTTCCTGAAGCGCGAGGATCTCGCTCATACGGGTGCGCACAAGATCAACAACGCGGTCGGCCAGGGGTTGCTCGCCAAGCGGATGGGCAAGCCGCGCGTCATCGCCGAGACAGGGGCCGGCCAGCACGGGGTAGCGACGGCGACGGTGTGCGCGATGCTCGGGCTGGAATGCGTCGTCTATATGGGCGAACTGGACGTGCAGCGCCAGTCGCTCAACGTCTTCCGCATGAAGCTCCTCGGTGCGGAAGTGCGACCGGTGCGCTCGGGAAGCCGGACGCTCAAGGACGCGATGAACGAAGCGATCCGCGACTGGGTGACGAACGTGCGCACCACCTACTACCTGGTGGGTTCGGTGGCTGGCATGCACCCGTATCCGATGATGGTGCGCGACTTCCAGTCGGTGATCGGCCGGGAGACGCGCCAGCAGATCCTGGAGATAACCGGGCGGCTTCCGGACGCAGTCGTCGCCTGCGTCGGTGGTGGATCGAATGCGATCGGCATCTTCTCGGCCTTCATCGATGATGAGCAGGTAGAACTGCACGGAGCAGAAGCGGCGGGCGAAGGCTTGGAAACCGGTCGCCATGCCGCGAGTCTGACAGCCGGTCGGGTCGGCGTGTTGCACGGATCTCGGTCGTTCGTGCTCCAGGACGAGGACGGCCAGATCGTCGAAGCGCACAGCATTGCGGCTGGACTGGACTATCCGGGTGTGGGCCCGGAGCACGCCTACCTCAAGACGACCGGGCGTGCACAGTATCACGCGATCAGCGATGCCGAGGCGCTCGAGGCGTTCCAGTTGCTCTGCCGCACGGAAGGCATCATCCCGGCGCTGGAATCCGCACACGCGGTCGCCCTGGCCGTTCGGCTGGCGCGCGAGCGGCCGCGCGACCAGATCATCGTCGTCAACCTATCGGGCCGCGGCGACAAGGACATGCACACCGTGGCCAGCGCGCTGGGGGTGACGCTGTGAGCAGGAACGAGAGCCGGATCGCCGAAACGTTCGCTGTGTTGCGGGCACGGGGCGAACTCGGGATCATTCCGTATCTCACCATTGGGTACCCGGAGCGGGAGAGTGCGCTGGAACTGGTGCCGGCACTGGTCCGTGGCGGTGCCTGTGCGATCGAGCTGGGGATCCCATTCTCGGATCCTCTCGCTGACGGTGTGACGATCCAGCGGGCGAGTCACGTCGCGCTCCAGAACGGCGTGACCGTCCGGTACTGCCTGGAAACAGCGGCGCGGCTGCGGGAAGCGGGCGTTGACGTACCGTTCGTCTTCATGGGATACTTCAATCCACTGCTCCAGTACGGGCTGGAGCAGTTCGTGCGTGCGTGTGTCGAGGTCGGCGTCGACGGTGTGATCGTGCCGGATTTGCCACCGATCGAGAGCGATGAACTGCATGCCTTGTGTCGGGCGGCGGGGCGTGATCTGATCTTCATGGTCGCGCCGACTAGTACGGAGCGGCATCTGCGCGAAGTCGCTGCTCGTGCGAGCGGGTTCCTCTATTGCGTCTCCCTGACAGGTGTGACCGGCGCACGCGATCGTTTGCCAGACGATCTTCCAGCGTTCTTGCAACGTGTCCGTGCGGTCACGGATTTGCCGCTCGCGCTCGGTTTCGGTATCTCGCGACCGGATCATGTCGCGCAGGCACACGCGCTGGTCGATGCGGTGGTGGTCGGGAGTGCGCTGCTCGATCGGATCGCTGCAGCTCAGCCAGGCGAGCGTGCAGCGGCGGCTGAAGCGTTCATCGCCTGGTTGCGAACGGGTACCGCCGCGACGGTGGGGGAGGGGTCGTAGGCGACGATGCTCCAGTGCCGTGGCATCCGCGGTGCGACGACGGTCGAGGCGAACACCGCTGAAGCGATCGTGAGTGCGACCCGTGAGCTGCTTGTCGCGCTCGTGGAAGCGAACGGGATCGAGCCCGACCAGATCGCGAGCATCATCTTCACCACGACGCGTGACCTCAATGCGACCTTCCCGGCAGTTGCTGCGCGGGAACTTGGGTGGGTACACGTGCCGCTCCTCTGCGCGCACGAGATGGACGTGCCCGGTGCACCACAAGGGGTCGTGCGTGTCCTGATGCACGTCAACACGGAAAAGTCGCCGCGGGAAATCCGGCACGTCTATCTGCGTGGGGCGCGCGTGTTGCGGCCAGAATTCGGTCACGAACCGACGTGGATCAGCGACGACCGTCGAGGAGCGGGAGGGATGGAACGATGATCGTCGTGATGCAGCCTGGAGCGACGAAAGAGCAAGTCCAAGCCGTCATCGATCGCGTCGCCGAGTTCGGTTTTCAGACGAAGCTGGCGCCGGGCGCTGAGCGGATGGTGATCGGTGTCGTCGGGTCGCCGCTCCCGGACACGCTCAAGGAGGCGCTCGAGCGGCTGCCCGGCGTGGAGGAAGTGATCCGGGTCAGCAAGCGGTACAAGCTGGTCAGCCGCGAGTTCTACCCGCTCGATACCGTGATCCAGGTGCGTGACGTCACGATCGGCGGCAACGAGGTCGTCGTCATCGCGGGGCCGTGCTCGGTGGAGAACGAGCGCCAGATCATCGAGACCGCGCAGGCTGTGAAGGCCGCTGGTGCCAGCATGCTCCGCGGTGGTGCCTTCAAGCCGCGCACGTCACCCTACGAGTTTCGCGGATTGGGTGAGCAGGGGCTCAAACTGCTGGCCAAAGCGCGCGAGGAGACAGGATTGCCGATCGTTACCGAAGTGCTCAGCCCCGAGCACGTCGACCTGGTCGCCGAGTATGCGGACGTACTCCAAATCGGCGCGCGCAATTGCCAGAACTACCTGCTGCTGGAGGCGGTCGGGCGAGCCAAGAAGCCGGTGCTGCTCAAGCGTGGCATGTCGGTGCAGATCGAAGAGTGGCTGCTCGCAGCCGAGTACATCGCCGCGCAAGGGAACGAGCAGATCATCCTCTGCGAGCGCGGCATCCGAACCTTCGAGACG
>BEID01000056.1 GCA_002898975.1 bacterium HR27
CTGGCTGACACGAAGAGTGCGCCCCTACGAACTCGGCGCAAAAGCGACCGAACAACCCGGCTTCCAAACCGTTTTGGCTGAAGCCATAGTGCTGCTGGATGCTGCGCAGGCGCTGAGCGACCGCTATTGTGCCGAACTCGAAACCCTCGGCTCCGCGCGCCAGAGTCAGGACGATCCGGAACGGCGCAGCCGGTTCTTTGCGCAGAGAGCGTGGATCGCGCGCACCTGCTCGCAGGTGGTCGAGAAGCTCTTCATCGCGAGCGGCGCCAACGCGCTCTTCCACGCCCATCCCTTGCAGCAGATTTGGCGAGACGCCCATGCAGTAGCCCAGCACGTAGCTGTGATCTACGAAGATGGGCTTTCCAGTCTCGGGCGAACACTGGTCGGCCTATCTGGCCATCCTCTTCTGTAACCGGAGGTGAGCGATGTTGACTGGGCAAGAGTACCTCGAGTCACTCCGAGACGGGCGCGAAGTCTGGATCTACGGCGAGTGGGTTAAGGATGTGACCACACACCCCGCTTTCCGTAACGCTGCCCGCATGATCGCCCGGTTGTACGATGCGCTCCACGATCCTGCCTGCAAAGAGAAGTTGACTCTCGAGTCGGATGTCGCTCCGGGGTCCCAGACGCATGCCTTCTTCCGGGTCACCAGATCCTCTGAGGATCTCCAGCGGGCATTGCAGGCCATCGAAACCTGGCAACGCATGGTGTGGGGCTGGCTCGGCAGAACGCCTGACTATAAGGCGAGCCTGAGCACCGCGCTGGGAGCCTGGCCGGAGTACTTCGAGCCTTACGCCAACAATGCCAGCCACTGGTATCGCGAGATTCAAGAACACATTTGGTTTCTGAACCATGCGATTGTGAACCCGCCGGTCGATCGGCACCGACCAGTCCACGAGGTGAGTGATGTCTTCGTTCGTGTCGAGAAGGAGACGGACGCAGGCGTCATCGTCTCTGGCGCCAAGGTGGTCGCGACAGGAAGCGCCTTGACCCATTTCAACTTCGTCGCTCACTACGGTCCTCTCCCTGTGCAGAAGGAGGAATTCGCCCTTGCAGCAATCGTCCCGATGAACGCACCCGGGTTGAAACTCATTTGTCGGCCTTCCTACGAGATGACAGCCGCAGTGATGGGTAGCCCCTTCGACTATCCGCTGTCGAGCCGTCTCGACGAGAACGACGCGATCTTGGTCTTCGATCAGGTCCTCATTCCTTGGGAGAACGTGATCGTTTATCGAAATATCGAAAAGATTAACACCTTCGTCCCGGTCACTGGGTTTCTCAATCGTGCGCTTTTCCATGGCTGCATTCGTCTCGCCGTGAAGTTGGACTTCCTCTGTGGTGCTTTTCTCCAGGCAGTAGAAGCAGTCGGCACTCGTGGCTTCCGCGGCGTTCAGGTGAACCTCGGCGAAGCGCTGGCCTGGCGTCATACGTTCTGGTCGCTCGCGAAGGCAATGGCCAGCGAACCGGACCCTGGCTTCGGCGGTACAGTGCAGCCGAATATTCAGGCTGGGCAAGCCTATCGCGTCTTGATGACCGTTGCCTATCCCCGGATTCAGCAGCTCGTGGAACAAACACTCGCAAGCGGACTGATTTACATGAACTCCAACGCGATCGATTTCGAGATTCCCGAGCTTCGACCGTATCTCGAGCGATATCTCCGTGGATCCGACGGTATGCCAGCTGTCGAGAAGATGAAGCGCGTCAAGCTTCTCTGGGACGCGATCGGGAGCGAGTTCGCTAGCCGCCACTCGCTCTACGAGACTAATTTCGCTGGCAACTTCGAGAACGTACGACTCGAGACCCTTTTGTTGGCTGATATAAGCGGACTCACCTCACGGCTTACAGACTTCGTGGAACAGCTGAAGAGCGAATACGACCTTTCTGGCTGGCGTGCGAACGACCTCATCAATCCGGACGATGTCAATTTCCATAAGCAGCTACGCAAACTCCTAGTCAACTAACACTTACTGCGGCTACCACAAGAGTTGCCACATTCCAAGGCCTCAGCGGGAGAAAGAGGTGTACTGTCCGCTGAGGCCATCGTCCTCGATCGTCTACCGCCGGTTCGCCGTTGAATCAGTTTCATCGAGTTTGATCGGGGGCCTGGATACCTCAGCCACGAGCAGAGAGATCAGGAGAGCGATCCTTGGCTCTTCACCGCTATTCACAGCTCACGGCACCAGGGCCACGCGGCTTTCGACCTCACCCGCTCGCAACCGTTCGACCCAGGTCAGGATCTCCTCGAACGGGTGCGGCTCGATCGGGATGACCAGCGCCGTGGCCGCGACCAGGATATTGACGCTCAGGATATTGAGCGCCGGTGGACTGTCGATGAGGACATAATCGTAGGGCAGGGGATCAGCCGCTGCGAGCGCGTGCGCCAGCCGCCGCTCGCGCTCGAGGGCGTTGAGGAGTTCCAGCTCGGCCGCGGCCAGATCTGGATGGCTGGGGACGAGATCGAACCCCTCGATCCGCGTCGCCACGATGACCTCGCTGAGAGGCAAAGGATCTTCGACGAGCAGGTCGTAGACCGAAGCCTCCAGGCGCGCGATATCGATCCCGAGCGCCATCGTCAGACTGGCTTGCGGATCGAGGTCGAGCGCGAGGACGCGCTGCCCACGCTCGGCGAGGGCAGCTCCGACGTTCAGCGTGCTGGTCGTCTTAGCAGTCCCACCCTTTTGGTTGAAGAACGCGATGACCGGGACCACTTCGTCCCCCATACTGTACGGACACCCGCGAGGAAAGGGTAGCAGAGTGTGCCGGGGTTGTCCAGTCGGCACCGAAACCGGAACCAGGCCATCGTCCCGGAGTCACTCGGCGAGGAAGAGCGCCCGCTCCAACCAGGTGACGGGCCTGCGGCGTTGGAGTCATGGAGCCCACGGACGAATCGACGCCCCTCCGCAAGTAGAACCAGACCGGGCGCTCCGAGCAGGGACTGGCCTGGTCACCGGGGGAAACACCGGTACTTCGCAACCGTTCCGCCCGGAGCGCACCTCTCGGTGCGACAACCAGCGTCCTACGGTAGCCAGTCGGAAGTGCGTTCCCTTAGTCTAGTCGGGACACGGTTGCAGAACCCGGTAGGACGACCTCCATACCGGTCAAGGCGTCTGATTGCTCAACGAACGCCCCTTCGCTCCAGCACGATGACTAGTTCGAGCGGCTCTGCTCACTGCAAGCACCGCACCGGCACGACTCGCCCACCTGACCAGAGCATCGACGGTCGACCGCCCCACGGGCAGCAGGTCATCCGGCACGCTAGGCGACCGACGACCGGGAGCGCGGAGCCGGGTCGGAAGGCCTCGGGGTGACGTGTCCCGCAGCTCCGGGGATCAGCGACCAGTCGCGGAGGAACTTTGGAGCGATCCGGCGAGCGCGGCGACCAGCCCACAGAGCAGCGCGACGAAGCCGAGCGAGACGCACAGGCTCGTGACCTCGGCACCGAGGCCGATCAAGAAGCCCTCGTACCCGGCGGTTGCGATAGCGTCGATGGCGAGGCTCGGCGAGGGGCCGCGGAGCCGCGCGCCAGCGCTGAGAACCAAGGGAAACACGAACGAGAGCCCAGCGCCGACGCAAGCGAAACCGATCAGGACAGCGAGCGTCTCTGCAACCAGAAGAGCGAGGGACAATCCGGCGGCGGACAGCAAGCCACCGGCTCGGACCAGTGACGCCGCCGGCCAGCGGGTCGCGAGCACGTCACCCACCAGCCATCATGAGGGGGAAAACGGCGAAACCGGCAGCAGCCTAGCCTGGATCAGTTCCCACCGTCTCGTGCAAGTAGACCGCACTCCAGTCGGCTATCGCCTCGGCTATCGGCCCTTCGGCGAGGAGCGCACCGAACGCCAGGAAGCCGAGTGCAGCCAGCGCTCGTCCTGGCCAGGCGAACCCCGTACCCCGAAAAGCCCCCTCGGTCTCGCGGGGTAGGAGCCAACGGCAAGCCAGGGCACTCGCTGCCAGGAGCACCGCTGCGACTGTGCTCAGATGCACCGCCGGACTCAGACCAGCTCCGGCTGCTGCACCACCCAGCGCCGCGCCGATCACCCCGCCGTTACTGTAGGCCGCGTGGAACGACGACATGATTGGCCGACCGTTCCAGCGCTCGACCTTGGCAGCTTGGGCATCCATTGCCACGTCGAGAGCGCCCAAGAAACCGCCTAGGACAAAGAGAGCGAGCGGTAGAACGAGCAGCCTGGGTGCCAAGGTCGGGAATGGGAGGGCAAGGCAGAGACAGACCGCCATCGCGAGCGTCACCGGCCGACTGCCGAGCTGGGCGACCAGCCAGCCGAGCGGCGTTCCGAGGAGGGCGAGGCGGAGCGCACGAGCACCGAGCTCGCTCTTGATCGCCGGAATCCGGACAAGCCAGTTCGAAGCAGCGACCCCGCACAAAAAGAAGACCGTTGCGGTGGCCAGGCGCGCAGCGTGGATACACGGTGCGATGGGCTACGGTTCCGGAGTACGATCAGCGTGCAAGGTCGCTTGCTCGCTCCCAAGCATCACCGTGGAGCATGACCCTCATTTTTCCGGCGTCCACATCAGCACCCCAGCCTGGACCGATAGCTCGAGCCGACCGTTACAATCGGAGAAGATTGACGCAGTTCCTCACTCTCGATGCTAACTGCCTGCTCCATAACCCGGAATGCTGTAAAATGAGTCCGAGTTACCTTCCGTAGGAGCACAACACCGAACCAGAGGCGAAACCTGTGCAGGCCTCCGGCGAGGCGACGGATGAGGTGGTATGCTTTACACGGGAATTCGAGGAATAGATGGGAGCGCATCCCAAAGGATGCACATCGCTATGAGCAAGGAGGTGCACAATGAGTAATGCTCAAGGTGTACCGACGCTCGAGTTTACCAAGCCAAATGGGAAACGCGCGAAGCATGCTGCGCAAATCGTGTATGATTATATTGTTGAGCAGTTGCTGAGTGGTCGTTACAAGCCCGGGGACTGGATGGACGTTTCTGAACTTGCCGCGACCCTCGGACTGTCCAGGACGCCGGTCATGGAAGCGGTGAAGCGCCTGGAGCAGGAGGGATTCATCGAAATCATTCCGCGGGTTGGCTGCCGTATTGCTAAGCCGAGCGTCCGAGAGATGCAAGAAGTCTTCATGGTTCGACTCGTCCTCGAAGGGTACGCGGCCGCCGAAGCAGCGCTTCGGGCACGCCCTGATCACCTGCAAGTCCTCGACGAACTGGTGCGAGCGGGGCACGAAGCGGTGGAGAATCAGGATGCCGGACGGTTCGCCGCCGTGAATCTGGCCTTCCACCAGGCGCTTGCCGCCGCCAGTGGCATCGACAGACTGGCGACTATTCTCCGGCAGTTCTGGTTGGCAAGTCGTTACTATCTCGTCAGCGTCCCGTACTTCGAGGAACACATGGAGCGATCAGCCCGGGAACACGGTTTGATCGTCGAAGCGATCGCCCTCGGCTGGCCCGAGGTTGCCCGCGAAGCCACCCTTGCACACTTGCGTCGCTGTATCATAGTGTTCCGCTCCTATCTGCCCGATCAAGAGCCAGAAGAGCGCGCTGCCAAGAGTTTCTCGGAGCCGCAAGACGGTCTCGCGCAGCTTGCCCCCTGGGTCCGGATGGTCAAACCCGGCTTCTAGTGTAGCGTCCCAGAGTGCCCGATCATACTCCGCTTTCGCCCCTGTTGTTGGGCAACCGCTCCGACACTGGGCACTCACACCGGGTGGCAAGCGCTCGACTCGAATGAACGCTCGCTTCCCTGCTGATCCCTCCACACCCAGTACTGTCCGCGCCCTGAGCACGTCGCGCTGTGCCCCTTTCCCGGCTAATCCCTTCCTACCCAGTTTCGTCCGCTGGCTTTTTTCGCCCGCTCGTCTCAAGACCGAGCATCTTTGCCACGGAGCGGCGACCTTCGCGCGTCCTGCTGACTGCCGGACTGTCATGCTACATCACTATCTCAAGTTAGTATCTGCCATACCAGCTGCGGCGTTTCGGACGGGACGCCACACGCCACACCCCCACAAAATAGCCATAATGAGGCCAGATATCAAGCAAACAACGCACAGGCACGAATCGTCGCCTTACCCCTCTTGCATGTTACAGCGACCCGCTGTATAATGCCAGCAGCCGAGTCATCGGGTCAGACAGACGGGAGGATCAACGATGCCGAAGCTGCAGCGAGCGGACTACTACGACCTCACCCGGGACATGAACTGGCAGTTCCGCTACGTCAGTGCGGAGGAGGTGTTCCCGGAGGTTCAATCACGCTCCTTCGGAATACCGCTCGAGAACTGGTGGGCCTGGGAGGAGCCCTACAAGATCAGTTACCGCGAATACGTGCACAATCAGGTGCATAAGGACACTGGGATCTATAGTGTTCGAGCGGTAACATCTCGCGGCAAGCTGTACGAGCGCCTCGATCCCGGTTGGCAGAACGCGATCAAGCTCCACTACGGCGCCGCACCACATCTGGAGTACCTCGCGACGATCGGCGAGGGGAGAATGGCACGCTTCGGGCGCGCTGCGGCCTGGCGCAATATGGCGCTCTATGGAGCGCTCGATGAGATGCGCCACGCCCAGATCCAACTCTATTTTCCCCACGCCTTCATCCAGAAGGACGCCGATGTCGATTGGGCGCACAAGCTTTATCACACCAATGAGTGGGCAGCGATCGTTGCCCGTATGCTGTTCGACAACATGCAGACGGCCAACGACGCCACCTCGACATCCCTCCAGCTCACCTTCGCCTTCGAAACCGGCTTCAGCAATCTCCAGTTCCTCTTCACTGCTGCCGAAGCTCTCCGGCTGGGAGACTTCGAGTTCGGTGCACTAGCAGCGAGCATCCAGACGGACGAGGCACGTCACGCCCAACAAGGCGAGGCTAGCCTCAAGGTCCTCCTAGCCAATGGCAAGCGTGAAGAAGCACAACGCCTGGTCGACATGGTTCTTTGGCCGGCTTGGCGGGTCTTCGCACTGCTGACCGGATTGTCGATGGACTACTACGTGCCGGTCGAGCATCGGGTGATGTCCTTCAAAGAGTTCATGCACGAGTGGATTTTGAAGCAGTTCGCGGACCAGTTCACCGATCTCGGTCTCGACAAGCCATGGTACTGGGAGTCGCACCTCATCCCGGAAATCGATTGGTGGCACCACGGTGCACACCTCGGGGTCTGGTACTGGCGCCAGACCGTCTGGTACGACCCGGTGGCTGGCGTCTCGCCGCGTGATCGCGCTTGGCTCGAAGAGAAGTACCCCGGCTGGAACGAGCGCTTCGGTCACTGGTGGGATGTCGTTATCGACAACATCCGCAATGGCCGCACACAACTCCTCTATCCCGAGACGCTCCCGATGATCTGCAACGTCTGCGGATTCCCGGTCATCTCCGTGATGAACAGTGGCGAGCCCCCACGCATCGTCGACTACAACGGACGACGCTACACGTTCTGCTCGGCCCCTTGCCAGTGGATTT
>BEID01000057.1 GCA_002898975.1 bacterium HR27
CCTTGGTCAATGCCTACGTCATCCATCGTCCGCTACCGCGCGAGCGTGTTCGCTTCGACACCGGCAGCGGGGAGTACGTCCACCAGCACACTGCCACCGTCCAAGCACGCTCATCACAGTGGAAGACTCCGCGCTACGCTTCTTGTCGTGAGCGCTCGCAGTCGAAGCAGGACAGGGGGTGCACGATGGCGCAGCCGAGGATCGAGGTGCAGATCGGCGATATCACGGCCGCTGACACGGAGGCGATCGTGAACGCAGCGAATAATCGGCTCTTCATGGGTTCGGGCGTGGCTGGTGCGATCAAGCGAGCCGGCGGTGAAGAGATCGAGCGCGAGGCCGTCGCACAGGGGCCGATCGCGGTCGGCGAGGCGGTGGTTACCGGGGCCGGCCGCCTGCCACACAAGGCCGTCATCCACGCCGCTGCGATGGGGTACGACGAACACGGCCGCATGATCCCGGCCACTCGCGAGACCGTCTACGCCGCGACGCGCGCCGCGCTCGCTCGCTGCCAGGAGCGGCAGCTGCGGTCGGTCGCCTTCCCGGCGCTCGGCACCGGTGTCGGTGGGCTCGATCTCGACACCTGTGCCCAGGCGATGGTGCAAGCCGTACGCGACCATGCCGCCAGCGGGGCCCAGTTCCCGGAACGGGTGGTTTTCGTGCTGCGGAACGAAGAGGCGGCGCAGCCCTTCCGACGGGCTGCGCTTGCCTGACGAGCGCTTCGTCCGTCCCGCAGGCAGGCGGTAGCGGCAGCGTCAGGGCATGCGAGGGGAAAACGCGAGTACAGTACCGACCGATCCTCATTGAGTCGTCGTATGAGGACACACAGGGAAGCGCGAGCCGTGTGTGCCCTGCGACGGGACCGAGCACGGCCCTGAGTTCGGCAGTGCGGTGTCCTCATCACCAGCGCGAGGAGAAAAAGATAACCTCTGCTTTTCGTGTCGAGTCGCTTGGCTCAATCCTCCGTAACTGCCATGGGATGACCAGCGCACCGAAGCGCCATCGCGCAGCCTGCCCGCGATGCGAATGCATCCACCGTCGTGCGAGGACGGGATCGTCGAACGGTTGTCTGTGTGTGGTTCGCTCACTGTGCTCGCACAGCTGCGCAGCGAGAGGAACCAGTGCGATCGTTCTCTCGATCGGCATTCATGGGAAACGTCCTTCTCCCTAACCCCGATCCTACCTGCGATCGACACGAAGCACTGGTCGAACAGCTCTTCACACAACGGACGTAGCACGGTTATGATCGTCGGCCGACGAGAGGACTCGTTGTCGCCCTTGTTGGAGGAGACGATGACCGTGCAGCGGTTTCGCATCGCTGTTATTCCCGGTGACGGGGTCGGCAAGGAGGTCATTCCAGCCGGTCAGCGCGTGCTCGAAGCAGCCGTCGCCGGCGAGGCCGAACTCGAGTGGCACCACTTTCCCTGGGGTTCCGACTACTACCGGCAGACCGGCGCCCTCATGCCGCCCGACGGTGTCGATCAGCTCCGGCGATTCGACGCGATCTACTTCGGTGCCGTCGGCGACCCACCGCACGTCCCCGATCACGTGACGCTGTGGGGTCTGCTCCTGCCGATCCGCAAACAACTCGATCTCTTCGTCAACGTGCGCCCCATCCGCCTCCTCCCGGGAATTGCCGGGCCGCTCCGCGACAAAGGCCCAGCGGACATCGATATGATCTTCGTCCGCGAGAACACCGAGGGCGAATATGCCGGTGTCGGCGGACGCGTGCACGTCGGCACACCGCACGAGGTGGCGCTGGAGACGGCCGTCTTCTCGCGCTTCAACGTCGAGCGCGTCGTGCGCTACGCCTTCGAACTCGCCCGGAAGCGGCGAAAGCACCTGACGAGCATCACCAAGAGCAATGCCCAGCGGTTCGGCATGGTGCTCTGGGACGAGGTGGTGCAAACAGTCGCGCGCGACTACCCGGACGTCACCGTGACGTCGCTCCTCGTCGATGCCGCCGCTGCTCTCATGGTCCGCGCTCCCGAACGGTTCGACGTCGTGGTCGGCAGCAACCTCTTCGCCGATATCCTGACCGATCTCGGCGCAGCGCTCATGGGCAGTCTCGGCCTCGCGCCGAGCGCCAATCTGGCGTACGCTCCAGGCGTACCGTCGCTGTTCGAGCCGGTGCACGGCAGCGCGCCGGACATCGCTGGCCGCGGCATCGCCAACCCGATCGGCACCATCTGGGCTGGCGCGATGATGCTCGAACACCTCGGACTCGCCGAGGCCGCGGCACGTGTGCTGCGGGCGATCGAGCGGCTGACCGCGGAAGGGAAAACGCTCACGCCAGACCTCGGGGGTACCGCGACGACCGAACGCGTCGCCGATCGGGTGATCGCTCTGCTCCAGGACTAGGAGGACGTCGATGCGGATCGTCGCTGTCCGGCTGCGCGAACTCACCGGCACATTCCCCTACGCTGGTCACTTCTGGGAAGAGCGGCTGGCACGGCCGATCGATATCTACCCCGAACACCGCAGCGATCCGCGCGAGTGGTGGCTACCGGAGCAGGACGGGCCTGGCCCCTACCGGCTGCGCCAGATCTTCCTGCAGATCGAGAGCGACCAGGGAGCAATCGGACTGGCCGGACCGCTCACCCGCGATGTCGCTCGGATTATCGGCACGGAACTGCGTCCTCGGCTCATCGGCGCGAACCCTCTCGCCACGGAACGGATCTGGGACGAGCTGTACCGCTCGTTCGTCCACGGGCGCAAGGGCGTCGTCATGATGGCCCTCTCGGCTGTCGACTGCGCACTGTGGGACCTCCGCGGACGCTGGAATGGGGATCCGGTGCATCGGCTCCTCGGCGGGCCAGTACGGACGGAACTTCCCGCCTACGCCAGCACGTTGGGTTACTCGCTCGAACTCGACGCGGCCACGCGCCTGGCTCGTGACCTGGTCGCCCAGGGCTTCCGCGCCCAGAAGTGGTTCCCGCGCTGGGCGCCCTCGAAGGGGCGTGAAGCCCTCCGCCGCACCGTCGCACTCTTCGCGGCACTGCGTGCCGCCGTGGGCGACGACGTCGAACTGATGCTCGACGCCTGGATGAGCTGGGACTGGCCTTATGCGGTCGCGGCGGTGAACGAACTAGCACCGTACCGCCTGCGCTGGATCGAGGAGCCGTTCCTGCCTGACCAGCTCGACGCCTACGCTGCGCTCCGCGCGCGGTCGCCGATCCCGATCGCAGGCGGGGAGCACGAATACACCCGCTGGGGTTTTCTCGCCTGGCTGCAGCGGAACGCCCTGGATGTCCTCCAACCCGACATCTACTGGGCCGGAGGTATCAGCGAGACGCTCAAAATCGCTGCTCTCGCGAGCACCTACAGCATTCCCATGATCCCGCACGGTCACTCGGTTCCAGCAACGGTTCAGCTGCTCGCCGCGCTCCCCGAGCCGGTCGCCCCCTGGGTCGAATATCTTCTGAAGTGGAACGAGTTGCTCCAGGTCTTCTTCAAGGAGCCGATCCAGCCGAAGACCGGCATCATCCGTGTCCCTGAGAATCCGGGTATGGGTGTCGAGCTCGACGAAAGCAAGATCGAGGAGGAGCGCGAACTGATCTGGACGGACTAAGATGCTGCGGGCACGAGCCTCCCTCGCTGGAGCTGATGCGCCCTGACCGGCCCTCCCGATCACCCGTCACGCACAGTCCAGCCCTTTTGGCAAAACATGCGAATGTCGATCGAGCACTGCTCCGTTCTGCTCAGCGATCGATCGGCATGCGCTCGTCCTTCCCCGGCACGTACCGAACCGTGTCGCGACCTGTATCCTCAATCAGGCGGGACGCGCGCCGCCCCGCTCGGAGAGGACGACAGCGTGGAGAGCTGGGTTCAAGATATCCTCGTGACGCTCGGTTACATCGGACTCTTCGTCCTCCTCATCGCCGAGACCGTGTTTCCCCCCATCCCATCGGAGGTCGTGCTGCCACTGGCTGGCTTTCTCGTCAGCCGCGGCCACCTGAACCCGCTCGTCGCGGTCGGCGTCGCCACTCTCGGTTCGTACACGGGTGCGCTCGTGCTCTACCTCGCTGGCCGCTACGGCGGTCGCTCGTTCTTGCTTCGCTACGGCCGCATCCTCCGTCTCGGTCCGGAAACGCTCGAGAACGCTGACCGCTGGTTTCGCCGATGGGGTTCCCAGATCGTCCTCTGGGGCCGCCTCGTGCCCGTGGCGCGGAGCGTGGTCTCGGTACCAGCAGGGACATTCCGTATGCCGTTCTGGCGCTTCAGCCTGCTGACGCTGATCGGAAGTAGCGCTTGGAACACGCTCCTCATCGGAAGCGGCTGGCTCCTCGGCGAACACTGGGAACGGGTAACGGTCTGGGTCGAGCGGTACACGTCGGCGGTCGTCGCGCTCGGCAGCCTAGTCGTTCTCACTGGCCTGCTCTACGGCATCGTGCGACGACGCCGACTCCAGCGGGAGCGCGTCGGGTCTCCTCGTCGTTCCGGTGAGAGCACCGAGCGCGCCTAGAGTCTTGCGCGGGTATCCAGCTGGCTCGCGGTCAACCGCGGTCGAGCACTTCGAGCACCTTGCCTAACTGCTCGAGGCCTTCCAGTGTGTTCGGTTCGATGCGGAGTTGCAGGTGCCGCACGCCGGCTCGTGCGTAGGCACGGAACTCCTCGGCGATCTCCTCTGGCGAGCCTCGCACCGGATCGGCCACCACCCCGTAGATCCGCCCGTGGCCAGGAAGGGCAACCAGTGCGGATGCCGAGAGTTCAACGGTCGCTGGATCTCGCCCTACGTCCTGGCACGCTGCATGAAACGCTGCGATCTGCTGGCCGACACCACTGGCTCGATTACCCGTGAAGTCGTAATAGGTGTTCCAGATATCGGCGTAGCGCGCGGCAAGGCGCAGCAACCGGGGACCATTGCCACCGACCAGGATCGGCGGACCTTGCGGTCTCGGTCCCCGCGGGCGGAGGAGACAGTCGCGCACGGCGTAGAACTCGCCCACATAATCGATCCAGCCGTTCCGCAGGAGCCCGTGGATGATGTGCAACGCTTCGGCGAAGCGGCTGACCCGCCGCTCCCAGGGGAAACCGAAGCGGCGGAACTCGTGTTCGGTATTGCCCGCACCCAGACCGAGAATGAGCCGTCCACCGCAGATCTCGTCGACCGTCTCGGCCATCTTGGCAATGAGGGCCGGATTGCGCCAATTGGTGCAGACGACCAGCGTCCCGAGCTTGACCCGCTCAGTGACGGCGGCCAGCGCGGCGAGGAGCGACCAGCACTCCCACATTCCCTCGGGGTCACCATCCGGTGTGCGGTACAGAAGATGATCGACCACCCAGAGCGAGTCGAGCCCGATGTCCTCAGCCAGTCGTGCCATGGCGGCCAGGTCGCTCCAACGCGGTAACCGGCCGTTCCAGCGATACTCACCCTGCGGCACGAGAATACCGACTTCGAGCGGGCGCCTGCGTCCGTTCGTCCCCATCGGCGGTCCTCCCGGTGACCCTCACGATCCGACATTACCTTCGCCGATCGTGGCCGAACGAGCAAGCGGTTACCCTGGCCGACCAACGAGATTCCGGTCGCTGGTCACGAGTGCGGGCAGCAGGGACACCGGCGGAAGGGCACCGGCCGTGCAAGAGAGGCAGCCGGTGCTCCTGGGACCTCGGCCCGCGCGATGTGACCGCGACCTTGTCGACCGGTCCCGGCGACGCAGTCGGCGGCACTCTTTACGAACTGGGCTTTTGGGCTAGGATGTCACCGGGGGGTTCGGATGGGCCTGGTCACCGCATTGCGCCGTCACGCGCGACTGGCAACCTTCATGCTCGGACACTTCAGCGTCGATTTCATGAGCGGGCTTCTCCCCGCGCTCTACCCGCTGCTGGTTCTCGAGCTCGGCTTCGACTACAACCAGGTGGGTAGCCTCGCGTTTGCCTACACCGCTGCCGTCTCGCTCACGCAGCCGGTGTTCGGTTACCTGGCCGTCCGCTGGGGTGTGCAGCGGCTCGCTCCGCTCAGCCTGCTCTGGTCGGGCATCTTCCTCGGACTCTACGGATTCGCCCGCGATCCGGTGCTCCTCTATCCGTTCGCCTTCTGCGCCGGACTCGGCTCGGGAGCATACCATCCGATCGGTGCCTCGCGGGCCGCGCTGCTGGCGGACGAGCGGCACCGGAACACGACGACGTCGATCTACACGTTGAGCGGGACAGTCGGGTACGCGCTCGGCCCACTGGCTGGAGTGGTCCTGTTCCGCACTTTCGGGCTGGCCGGAACGCTCGCCGCGCTGCCGCTCGGCCTGCTCGCGGCAGCGCTCGTCCGCTGGGCACTGCGCCGCTACCAGGAGCAGCTGACAGTCGCCGATGCGCGCGCGGCGAGCGAGCGGCGCGGGGCGATCGACTGGCGAGCGCTGGGCCCGGTGCTCCTGGTGGTGATGCTCCGGAGCTGGGCCTTCATGACCGTGGCAACCTTCGCGCCGGTCTGGTACCGCGAGCTCGGGTACGAAGTCCTGTACGGTGTGGTCGCGACGGTCATCGTCGCCAGCGGTGCCGTCGGTACCTTGCTCGGCGGTTATCTGGCCGACCGGATCGGCTCCTGGCGGGTATTGATCGGCTCGCTCACGCTCGCGCTTCCGGCACTGCTGCTCTTCACGGTCTTGCCGAACCGGTTCGGCCTCCTGGCAGCCGCGTTGTTCGGGCTGCTCGCCGACGCCTCGATCTCGGTCACGCTCGTCGCCGCCCAGCGCTTGCTCCCTGGCCGGGCCGGTGTCGCCTCCGGCTTCATCCTGGGCATGGGGTTCGTCACCGGCGGGATCGGTGCTCCGGTGACCGGTTGGATCGCCGACCGGTTCGGGCTCCAGCTCGCGCTCGGCTCGACAGCACTGGCGCTGCTCGCCGCCCTCGCCCTCTGCTGGGCGATACCGGTCGGCGTGTTCCGCCGGCCAGCAGTGGCGAGGGCAGCCACCTCGTGAACGTTCGCTCAGCAGTCACCCGTCATGGCAGACTTCTTGTGGCCCAGCTTTCACAACCGGATGCGATACGGATTGATCGGAATCTCGTCGTCGCCATACACCGCTTGCCAGACCAGCCACTGCGGGGTACTCGGTATCTCCCACCAGCGGACGAGCCGGACGATGGCTGCCAGCGACCCGGGTTCTGGCAGTCGCTCGATCCAGGGACGGACCTCGATGAGCGACCACTCCATGTCGCGCAGCAGGTCGTCGAGGTCGTCAGCGAGGCCTGCCTTCACCAGCGCATCCAGGTCGAGCGCATCCCGAAAGTGGCCGCGCAGTAGGAGGCCGGCATCGTATTTCGTCTGGACTGCACGGACTTCCTCTGGAACGATCGCGGCGACCGCGATCACGAGCTTGAGTTCTTGGAACCACTCCTCAGCTCTGTCCAGCTTCGGCACACGCCCTTCGCGTAATCCTGCCAGGACCGCGTCACAGGCCGGCAGCGCGACACGGGCGCGTTCGAGCGGGCTCGCGTCC
>BEID01000058.1 GCA_002898975.1 bacterium HR27
GGGACGCTCTCGGACGTGCTCGATCGCGAGTACGCCTGAGCAGCAGAACCCTACCACTGTCATCAGGCATGCACGCGAGCGGAGCGAACATGCTCCGCTCGCGTTGGTTTTCTGGGCTCCGTGTCGCACCGAACAGTTCGAGTGGGGATGGTGCCTCCGCGCGCGAGGGCGGCCCGAGAGGGGAAGCCGGGGGCGGGGACAGGCGGGAGCGCTCCACGGCGCCCGAATGCCCAGTGCTGCGCACAGGGGGTTGACACGCCAGCTTTTTGGAACTATACTTGCCATTTGCGTGCCATTATCAGACGTCCCTGTTCCCAACCGAGGAGCGCGAGCCGCCGCAGCGCTGCGGTGAGGCAGCTTTATGTCCAGCTCTGTCGTCTAGCGCGGAGAGGAGGGTGCATGAAACGCGGTCCGGGTCGGGTGCCGGTCGAACTCGGTCTCGCTGCTGCCGAAGTGGCCTTCCGGCTGGCTCTCCGGAGACCAGTAGTCTTGCTCGAAGCGAATCGCTCCGAACTCACAGATCGGCTCGTCGAGCTGATCTGGGAGGTCTATACCCGGTACCTGTCTTCCGTCGGGGATTCCGAGAGAGAACTCTCCGAACAGGAGATGAAGCAGCGTTTAGTCGCTGCCAATGCCTTCTTCCTCGGAGTGGCCGTGCTGGAGTCGCTCTACCGGTTGGATACCGTCGCCCGCTGGATCGTCGGTGCGCTGGATGAGGAAGAATTGAGCGCCTGATCGTCGACCGAGGGCGGGGCGGAGTCGATGCTCCGCTCCTTTTCTTTCTGGGCTCGCTCGGTAAAACTCGATCCGGAGGGTGTCGGATGACAGAACTGACGCATTTCGACGAACGTGGCCAGGCTCGCATGGTCGATGTCGGTGCCAAACCGGAGACGCATCGAGTCGCCATCGCACGTGGGCGCGTGTATCTCCGACCGGAGACGCTGCAACTGATCCGCGAGGGACGGGCGGCCAAGGGGGACGTGCTCGGTGTCGCCCGTGTGGCCGGCATCATGGCCGCGAAGCGGACGGGCGAGTTGATCCCGCTGTGTCACCCGCTTCCCTTGACCCGGGTCGAGATCGACCTGGAGCCGAACGAGCTGGACTCGTGCATCGACATCGAGGCGCGGGTCGAAACGATCGGTCGAACCGGCGTGGAAATGGAAGCGCTGACTGCGGTCGCTGTCGCTGCGCTCACGGTGTACGACATGGTCAAAGCTGTCGATCGCGGTATGACGATCAGCGACATCGGCCTCGTCTACAAAGCCGGCGGCCGGAGCGGTGAGTGGCGCCGTCAGGAATGAGGCGCCGCGCTGGCCACCGCGAGTTCGGTCGCCGTCTCGTCGGTGTCGTCTCCAGTCCGGACAATCTCTCCGGCAGTGCCACCGCCGACCACACGATCGTCGACATACAGTACGACAGCCTGCCCAGCAGCCAGGGGCGGAGCCGGGTCGTCGAAGATGATCCAGTCCCCTTCCACCCGTGCTGGGACGCGCGGCCCCTGGTAGCGGATACGGGCATGCGCCTGAATGACCGGCTCGTGCCAGATCGGATCGACAAGGCGAACGGCACGAGTCAGGATACGCTCACGGGGAGCGACCCGTACGACAGCCGTTTCCGGCTCGATCCGCGCGACGTACCGACGCTCCGGCGTCTGCCGGGTCCAATCGAGACCACGGCGCTGACCGATGGTGACGAAGGCGATTCCCGGATGCGAACCGACAACCTCACCACGTTCGTCGACGAGCGGGCCGGGCCGGCCCGTCTCCGGTCGGCGCTGGGAGACAAGGCGTCCGATGCCGCCGTACGTCTTGGCGAAGCAGAGATCGACGGAGGACGGCTTCTGGGCGACGAATAGCCCTGCCTCTCGTGCGATAGCTCGGACGGTTGCCTTGTCGTACTCGCCGAGCAGAAAGATGAGCCGGTCGAGTTGCTCGGTGGTCAGCCGGTACAGGACGTACGACTGGTCACGCTGGAGATCGCGCGCCTCAGCGATACGCCAGCCGCTCGGCGTCTCGACCTTCCGTACATAATGACCAGTCGCAACGTAGCGGATGCCGAGCGCATCGGCCAGCTCAAGCAAGGCAGGAATCCGAACCCGGTGGTTGCAGTAGATGCACGGATTCGGCGTTTCTGCCCGGGCGTAGTGCTCAACGGTCGGTGCCACGACGTCCTGCTCGAACTGCGGGCGGAGGTCACGGACGTAAAACGGTATACCCAGCTGCGCGGCCACCGCTCGTGCATCCGCAGCTGCCGCGTCACCGCAGCAGACTCCGTCGAGCTCCGGCGCCGAATCGAAGAGACGCAAATGGATCCCGATGGGCTCCCAGCCCGCCTGCTTGAGGAGATAGGCTGTCACGGCGCTGTCGACGCCACCCGACAAGGCGACAAGAATGCGCTCTGCCATCGTCTCTGTCACCGTCCTCACGACGTATCCAGATAAGTGTAGCAATCCTACCGATAGAGCGCCAGCTCAGTCGATGCGATACCGGCCGACCTGGTATTTCTCGGCGTGTGGTGTCACGATCGTGAACGTTCCTTCTCCAGCTTCAGCTTCCTGTCTCTTCGGGCAGGTACGGACGAGCAGGGCACCCGGGACCGGTACCAGCATGCTTGTCCAGGGAAGTTGCACCGGAACCAGGTGCGGTTGCAAACCAGTGATCGCGAGATCCTCGACACGCGCATCGGTCGTGACCCAGCGTTGCAGTATCGGGCTCAGTCGTGGCCCGAGCAGCAACGCAGCGACCACTCCGACCAAGAACGGCAGGAGCGAGAATTGGCGCAACAGGAGCAACGTGAGCAGGAACGCCACGGCGAGTACCAGTTGGCTGGCGATCAGCGTGGTACCGCAGCGCGGATGAATCGCGAGCTGACGCTCACCGCGTTGCAGCCTGCGCAGTCCTTCTTGGGCCGCGTCGAGCACGAGGGCTGGGGAAGCGGCACCGAAAATGAGAAAACCATCCGGCCGAGCCAGGCCAGCGAGCCGACTGGGCCCGTAGCGTTCCTCGATGACGTTGATCGTCGCATGTTCCAGCGCGTGGTTGCGACGCAGCTGCCGGTCGCGTAGGAGACGAGCCAGCTGACCCGGCGCTGTGACCAGGGTCACCAACGAGGTGAGCGTCAGGCCGACCAAGACGGTTGCCGCGAGCAAGCCGAGCACGAGCAGCAGAGCGACGAGCAAGAGAGCCAACACGGAGTCCTCCGGATGGCGACGTTTTCAGCACCCGAGTATGCCACACTGGACACCGCCGTTTTTCGAGTACTAAAATCCTTGATGATCGAAAGGATCGCGCATGCAACAAGAGTCCCTCCGAGCGATCGTCGCCGAACTTCTGCTGGAGCTGGCGCGCCATCTTCGCCGCCGGACCCATCCGCTTCGCCAGGGGGACCTCACTCCCGAGCAGTTCTGGCTCCTCAAACGGCTGTGGGTGCGAGGGACGCTCCGCATCGGTGAACTGGCAGCCGAGTTGGGTGTGACCCCGGGTTCTGTGACGGTTGCCTGCAAGCGATTGGAGCGACTCGGTCTCGTGCAGCGGGAGCGCGGAGCGGGTGGCGACGAGCGGATCGTGACGGTCTCGCTCACCGAGGAGGGGCGCAGGCGACTGATGGCCTGGCATGAGGCTCGCCGAGGCTACCTCATTGAGTTGCTGTCCGCGTTGGGTACAGACGAACTGGCGACGCTCCGTCCGTTGCTGGAGCGGCTGGTGGCGACTGCGGAACAGCTCGAGCGAGAGGATGGTGGCGCCGATGCCCCTCGTTGAGGTCGATCAACTGGTGCAGCGTTTCGGTGATTTCGTCGCAGTCGACCGCCTCAGTTTCACGATCGAGGCTGGCGAGGTCTTCGCTCTCTTGGGGCCCAATGGTGCGGGAAAGACGACGACGATCCGGGTTCTCGTCACCTTGCTCCGGCCCAGCGCCGGGCGTGTTCGCATAGCTGGCCTCGACGTGACCGAGCATCCCACACGTGTCCGCCGCGTACTGGGTTACGTACCGCAGACACTTTCGGCCGACGGTTCGCTCACCGGGTACGAAAACCTGCTGGTCGTCGCCAAATTGCTGCGAATTCCACGAGCGGAGCGCGAGCGAGCGATCGCGGATGTCCTCGCGCTCGTGCGGTTGGAGGATGCCGCGGACCGCCTGGTGCGGACCTATTCGGGCGGGATGGTTCGCCGGCTGGAAATCGCGCAGGCGATCCTGCACCGTCCACTGCTCTTGGTGCTCGACGAGCCGACGGTGGGGTTGGATCCGACAGCCCGCCGGACGGTTTGGGACGCCTTGACGGCCTTGCGCGAACGCGATGGGACGACACTGCTCGTCACGACGCACTACATGGAAGAAGCGGACCTTTACTGCGACCGCATCGCGATCATGAACCGTGGCCGTTTGGTCGCCCTCGGGACCGCTGCCGAGTTGAGGGCACTCGTTGGGGGTGCTTCGACGCTTGACGAGGTCTTCACCGCCTTGACCGGGGACACGCTGGAATCAGGAGGGAGCTACAGTGAAGTCAGACAGCTCCGTCGGCGTCTCCAACGTTTCCGCTGATCTGACAGCGCGGATCACCGAAGCGATTCGTCCGCCCACGCTGTGGGAACAGGTGTCGAGTTTTTTCAGTGCCTCGCTCGTCGTCGCTGAAGTCGAGGCGCGCAAGTTGCGCCATGATCCGTGGGAGGTCATCACGCGTGTTATCCAACCGATTCTCTGGCTGACGATCTTCGGTCAGGCGGTGGCGCGCGCCCGGCTGATCGGCGGGCAGGAGGACTATCTCACCTTCATGGCACCTGGCATCCTGGCGCAGTCGGTCATGTTCACCGCGATTTTCTACGGCCTCGCCATTATCTGGGAACGGGATGCGGGCATCCTGCAGAAGATTCTGGTGCTCCCGGTGCCGCGAGCGAGCTTCGTGACCGGTAAGGGACTGGGTGCTGGGCTGCGTGCGCTGATCCAGGGCCTCGTCATCATCCTCATCGCCCTCTTGCTCCGCGTGCACTTCCGGGTGAACCTGTGGACGGTCCTGACCAGTGCGGTCGCCATCGTCAGCGGCGCGGCCGTGTTCGCGACGTTGTCCATGTTGCTCGCGACGCTCCTCAAGACGCGCGAACGGTTCATGGGTATCGGCCAGGTGCTTACGATGCCACTCTTCTTCGCCAGCAACGCCATCTACCCCTTGGACCTCATGCCAGGCTGGCTCCAGGTGCTGGCGCGGGTCAGTCCCCTCACCTACTTGGTCGAGCTCCTGCGCAACGCACTCGTCCATGGAATTGCCCCTGGCGCTGCGCGCGACTGGCTTGTCCTCGTCGCATGGCTCCTCGTTCTGCAAGTTTTGGTGAGCCGTCGCTACGATCGCGTGCTCCTGTAATGCGCTGCGGTGCGAGAGGAGACGGGAACCAGTCGCTGGCTTCCTTCGTCAACTCGTTGGGAGACCTGCGAACGAAGGGGGAGCGATGCGGCACCTCGCGTTCTGGTTGGTTCTCGTCTCGGTCCTCGCATCGGCCTGTGCACGGCCGCAGGGGCGGACGGTGCCCAGTCCTGCGCCCGCATCAGGCGAGGTCGGGAGTGCTGCGCCCGTTCAGTCGGTCGGCATCGACTGGGCCGGTGGCAGTGGCCGTCTTGTCGTCCAGGAGGCCGAACTCCTGGTCGAGAGTGCCGATATTCGGCGTGCGGCTGACGCGTTCCAATCCCTGACACGTTCCTTTGGTGGGTATGTCGGTGTAGCCGACATCGCCACCGGGACGGAATCGAGCGAGCCAAACCAGGCGAAGCTGACGCTGCTCGTACCGGCGGATCGATTCGAGGAGTTCCTCGCTGTGCTCAAAGGCTCGACGGATGTCCTCAGCGTTCGGAGCGAGGTTCGTCGTCAGAACGATGTGACCGATGCCGTGATCGATTACGCGGCGCGCCGGCGGTCGCTGGAGCGAACCGAGGCACGTCTTCAGCAGCTCCTGGAACGGGCCACGACGATTGACGACGTACTCCGTGTCGAGCAGGAGCTCACACGTGTCCGAACCGAGATCGAACGGATCGCGGCACAGCAGGCAGAACTCGAGCGGCGGATCGCCTACGCTGAAGTCCGTGTCCTGGTCGTTCCACCGACTGTGACCGAGGTCCGATCGCTCGGCGAGACAGCGCGAGAGGCCTGGCGGACGTCGCTGTTTCTCCTGCGAATGCTGCTCCACGGCATCGTCTGGACAGTGATTCTGAGCTGGTGGCTGCTGGCAGGTGCAGCTGTTGCAGCGGTCGTTCTGGTCGGTCTGTGGCGCCGGCGTCGCGCGCTCGGCCGGAGCGCGAGCAGCGGCTAGAACTCCGGAAACCGGACGGCTGGTTCCAGGCTGCATAACGGGCCAACGGAATCAGAGTGACCGCGGGGCATCGACGACCCTACTCCGAACCGTCTTACAGGGCGATGACCTCCCGCGGTTCCTGTTCGTGGTTATCTCTCGCTCGCGACCTTGGGTGGTGCACGAGTGCTCCACGACGTTAGCCGGTGGCCGAGGTCGCGTATCCCGTCGAGAAGCTCGTGGCGGTCGAGCTCGGGACGTCCTGCCGCTCGTGTGAGGGGCCGCCGCTGTGGCGGTACCAGGGGAGCGCATCGCGAGGTGTAACGAGCGCGCAGTGGCCTTCGCTCCTGGGGTACGCTCTACCCGTCGGTCTGGCGAGATCGACACCTCGGGCTCGCTCGGCGAGGATCGTCAGGTGGTGGCGGAGGAGCATAGGGTAAGGTGGTAGGACGTGGACAGTCGACAACCGCTCGCTGAATCGCTGCGACAGCAATTGGCGGGAGTGAGCACCGCGACACTCTGGACACAGCTCTACCGCCGGGGATATCGGAATCAGTTCCTGCAGGACGTCCGGCCGCTCCGGCCTGATGTGCGCTTCGTCGGGTTGGCGCGGACGCTCCGGTATCTCCCGGCCCGAGCCGACCTGCTCGCTCTGCTCGAACGAGAACCGGAGCGGAACGCGCAGCGTCAGGTGATCGAAGCGATCGAGCCGGGCGACGTGTTGGTGATCGAGGCTCGTGGAGAGACGGGAGCCGGAGTACTCGGTGACATCCTGGCAGCACGCGTACTGGTGCGAGGTGGTGTCGCGATCGTGACCGATGGGGCGTTTCGCGACACGCCGGGTATCGCGGCCCTGGGTATCGCCGCATACGCGCGGGGGCAGCACGCTGGCCTCTCCCAGAGTTTGCACGTACCGGTCGACTGGGACGTGCCGATCGCCTGCGGCGGTGTGACGATCCTGCCCGGCGACGTCCTCGTCGGTGACGGCGAGGGAGTCGTCGTCATCCCGCGGGATCTCGCCGAGGAGGTGGCGGCAGCTGCTGCTGAGCAGGAAGAACTGGAAGCGTTCATCCTGGAGAAGGTG
>BEID01000059.1 GCA_002898975.1 bacterium HR27
TCCTTCGATGATCCGTTTGCGGATCGATCGATACGCGAGTTCCTGCTTGCTCATCCCTCGTCCACCTACTCCCCGCTGAGGCCCCACCTCGATTGTATACGACATCGAATATCCGGGCAAGGAGCAGAACCAGCAGAGCCACGCTCGACTCGGACCGAACGCGTGGCACCAGACGCTCTCTGTCCGCTCATACGATAACAGAGAGAACGGTCACCGAAAGCAAGCCGGTTTCACGATACCCAGCGCGGATGGTCGACGCTACGCCTCGCGCACGACCGCGAGGAGTCGCTCGCCGTCCTCGAACGGGCCGATCGCTGCCAGCGCGAAGCGCTCGGGCTGAAACAGCTCCTGGGCGAGGGCCTGGATCTCCTCGCTGGTCACCGCCCGGATACGGGCGATCACTTCTTCCGGCGTGAGCACCTCACCGAAGACGAGTTCCTGACCGCCAATCCAGCCCGCGACCGCCCGGCTGTCTTCCAGCCCCATGACGATCCGCCCGACCCGCAACTCCTTGGTCCGCTCCAGCTCGTCAGCCGGCACCGGCTCACGAACCAGCTTGTCCAGCTCGCCACGCACGGCCCGCAGAGCACGTTCCGCCCGCTCGATGTCCGTCCCAGCGTAGATCACCGCCTGGCCAACATCGGCATATTCGCGCAGGTAGCCGTACACCTCGTAGGCTAACCCTTGTCGCTCGCGGATCTCCTTGAACAGGCGCGAACTCATACCGGAACTCAGCACCGAGTCGAGCATGCCCTGCACGAAGCGTCGCTCGTCGCGATACGGCAGTGCCGGCAACGCCACGCAGAGATGCGCTTGCTCGGTCGATCGGGCCAGAATCCGCGCACCCGGTCGTGCATCCTGCAGGCGAGCCGGATGCGGGTCAGCCGGCTCTCCCGGAGCCAGATCCCCGAAGTAGCGCTCGACGAGTTCGACGACCTGCTCGTGCGTCAAGTCGCCCGCCGCTGCGACGACCAGGCGATCCGCCCGGTAGTGCCGCTCCAGATAGGCGAGCAGCTCCTCGCGCGTGATCGCCTGCACGGTCTCCTCGGAACCGATGATCGGTCGACCGATCGGATGACCGTCCCACAGTGCCTGATCGACGAGATCGTGGACGTAGTCGTCCGGCGTATCGTGGATCCCATGGATCTCCTCGACGATCACGTGCCGCTCTTTCTCCAGTTCGGTCGGATCGAACAGCGAATGCTGCAACATGTCGGCCAGGACATCGAATGCCAGCTCGAGGTGCCGGCTCGGTACCTTGACCCAGTAATCGGTGTGCTCCCGGCCCGTCGAGGCGTTCATGATGCCACCCACTCCCTCGATCGCCTCGCTGATCAGGACCGGATCCGGTCGACGTTCTGTCCCTTTGAAGAGCATGTGCTCCAGAAAATGGGAAATGCCAGCTACCTGGTCGCTCTCGTACCGCGAACCTACCGCCACGTACACGATGACTGTCGCCGAACGTACATGCGGCATCCGGCTCGTGACGACGCGAATGCCATTGGGGAGTTGCGTCTTCGCGTATTCCATACCGCTCCACTCGTTTCCAGGGACTCTCGGCGCATCCGTGCGTTTGTTTCACTCGCCCACAGCTCTCAGCAGCAACCGCAGCGCCGCTTCGGCTGCATGCTGGATGTTCTCCCACCGTGTCCCGGCGAACCGGTGCTCTTCGACCGTCACCCCGTGCGGGCCGGCGCAGGCGACGTAGACGAGGCCGACCGGTTTGGTCGGTGTCGCACCGCCCGGCCCGGCGATACCGGTCGTCGCCACCGCGTAGTCTGTGCCGAAGCGCTCGCGCGCGCCACGCGCCATCGCCTCGGCGCACTCCCGGCTCACCGCACCGACCGTCCGGAGGATTTCCGCTGGTACACCCAGCCACGACTCCTTGACGCGATTGCTGTAGGCGATAACGCCCCCGAGGTAGTACTCGCTGCTGCCCGGTACGGTCGTTACCAAGTGGCCGATCAGGCCACCGGTGCACGATTCGGCCGTCGCCAAGGTGAGTCCACGCGCTGTGAAGACTGCATAGACCTCGCGTGCCAGTGGATGTTCCGGCACGATCGCCCCTCTCCGCACTGCGGTCAGGAAGTATACCGCCTCAACCGGACGGTTCGAGTGTCCACTCGTCCAAACGATCGGCGAGGAGCGTCGTCGGCACTGTGACAGCGACGAGCGCCGCCACGACGAGCGCGCTCCCGATCGCCAGGAACGCACGCTCAGCACCGAGCCGATCGCCGAGCCAGCCACCGATGCCATTGGCGACGATCAGCGCCGTGAAGAGCAGAGTCGAGCGGAGCGCGAAGATCCGCCCCATCAGGCTCGCTGGCGTCACCCGCTGGACGATGGTGACACTCGGGACGAGAAAGAGCAAATTCCCGAACCCGGTGAGCCCAGTCAACACGACCGCGACCCAGAGCGGCGGTGCTATGCCGAGCCCAGCCAGCCCCACCCCCATCACGACCAGACCCAGCAGCACCAGCGAGCCGAGGCGTCGCGCGTTGAGCATCCCCATGAGGACCGCTCCGACTACGCTCCCGACGCCGATCCCGAAGTTGAGCAGACTGTAGGCCACTTCCCCCTGTGCGGAGACCGTGTAGGCGTAACCGACGAGGAGCGGCATGGCCATGCCGATCGCGATCGCTCCCAACGCGACCAGCAGCGTGTTCGTCCGGAGCAGTGCGTTCATGAGGAGAAAACGCACCCCGCCGCTCAGCTCGTGCCAGACGATCCCGATCGAGCGGCCGTCCTCCCGCCGCACAGGCGGAAGTCGCAGCGGCCAGAGGACCACCGCCGAGAGCAGATACCCGAGCGCTGCAACGCCGAACGCGAAGACGAGCCCCTGCTCGTTCCCCAGGAGCGCGACGAGCCCCCCGACGACCAATCCGGCCAGAGGATATCCGCCGATATCACCCAGGCTCTCGGCGAGCGACGACAGGGAATTGGCCGCGGTGAGCTGCCCCGACGGCACCACTGCCGGAATCGCTGCCATCTTGGCCGGCCGATGGAGAATCGCCGCTGCGTTGATCAGGAACAACAGCACATAGATGCTGCCGATCCAGTACTGTCCCGCGATCGGCAGCAGAAGCACCGGCAGGACGCGAGCGAGATCGGAGGCGATCATCACACGCCGGCGGTCGACCCGATCGACGACGACGCCAGCCAGTGGCCCCAACACCAGGTCGGGCAACCCGGAAGCGAGGAAGGCCAGCCCGGCGACCGTCATAGAACCAGTCAGCTCGTAGACCAGCGCCGCCAGCGCGACGCGGTGCACGCGGTCGCCGACCGTCGCGACGAGATCGGACACCCAGAGCGCTGCGAACCGCCGGTTCCCCACCAGCAGCTCGAGCGGCTCCCGCCACTGCACCCCTTCCCTCCCCGAGACCGAAGGCCCGAGTCACACAGGGGAACACTGTACCGCAGTATAGCCGAAAGAGGCTGGAACGAATAGCCGTCAGTTCTCGTCGCTCGGCTGCACACCTTTCGCCTCCAGCTGGCGGATATCCGCTTCGACTTCCGCCAGCTGGCGCTGGATCACAGGCAAGCGATCGCGCGCCCGCTGCCAATCGCGGAACACTTCGTCCCGCTCCTGGCGAAGCCGATTCCGTTCCAGCAGGAGCTGCTGTCGTTGCCAGTCACGGGCTGTGCAGGTCGGACAACGGCCGCGCACGTCCCGCCAGCCACCGCACTGCTCGCACGGGTGTGCCAGATCGGCGAGAGCCAGCGGCGTCCAGATCCGCTCTCGTCGCGCAGCCGCCAACGCGTCGGCTGCGATCAGATCGAGGCTGGCTTCGAGCGTTTCCAGTAACGCGGAACTCGGCGCACGGTAACCAGCCGCCTGCAGCACCTCGGCTGGATCGCCTGCAGTGCGTCGCAGCCGGGCCGGCGCGAGCTGGTGCCCCCGCTCGGCCCAGTCCACTTCCTCGACCCAGCAGAGAACCTGACCGGCAATCCGGAGCGTGACCGTTGCCGGTTCGCTCGCTGCATCCACTGTCACCTCGACCGGAACCGGCGGGAGCGGCGGTTCGGGATCTCGGCCGGATGGTACGTCCAACGTCGCCAGCTGGCGTTCGAGTTCAGCGATCGCTGCGTCGAGCTCATGCAGGCGTTCCGTCCAGCGGTTCTCGGGCTGCTGGGCCTCCTCGGCGAGCGCGATATCGTAGCGCAGCTCCTCGCGGCGGCGCAAAAGACGTGCCAGACGACGCCGCTCCGCCTCGCGGATCACCGGCGCGCCCGCACTGCTCTGGTCGCTCCCGACGTCGGGACGCTCCGGTTCCCCCTGCCCGCGCCTTCGCAGCCACCAATGCACCATGTCACACCTCCTCGGGTGACGGCAACGCATCGGCGGCTGACCGCAGCCGCTCGAGCAACCGAACGAGCGGCGAGGGTCGCTGGAAAAGCGCCTGCTCGGGAACGAGCGCGCGCCAACTCGCGCGCACCGCGGGTGGCTCTCCAGCCAGCGCGAGGGCCTCGATCACGTCCGGCCGCTCGCCGATCCGCGTCACCAGTACCCGCTGTCCATCGGCACGGTGCCAGCGCAACGCCAGCTGCGGCGCACCGGCCTGCAGCTCGACCGTAAGCGAGAGCGTCGGTTCCGCCGCTTGCAACTGCTCCGCCGCGGCGGCCAGTTGTCGCCAGACCAGCACACGCCGGTCACGCTCGTCGAGGCGCCAGGGGAGCCCGATCCGCTCCGATACGCGCCAGCGCAACCAGCGACTGTGCCAGAGCGCGACAGCAGCCAAAAGCACCGCGCCGTGTGCGAAGCCGAGCACCGCAGCGTACGGCCAGCCAGCGCTGTAGAGCTGGACCCAATCGCCCTGTAGACCCGTCGCCACGTCCAGCACCGGATAGAAGACGAGGCTGGTCGCCAGCACCAACCCGCCGCTCGCCAGCAGCAGCGCATTGAAGGGTCGGCGCAACGGAGCGAACAAGCCAGCCACCACAGCTGCCACGCCGATTCCCATGCTGACCAGGTTCCCGCTCAACGTGATCCAGAACTGGGCTCGCTCGTCCGTAACACCCGCATATTCGACCCAGCCGAGGAACAGGAGATACCCGAAACCGGTCACCTGCCCACCAGCGAGCCAGACGGCGACCGCATGGCCGGCTTCGTGCAGGAGGACGCTCACCGGAACGACCACGAAGAGTGCCAGCTCGACGAGTACACCGAGCTGACCCGGCTCGAGCGGCTCGGCGAACAGCCGGTGGCGGATGCGCCAGGCCCGCCCGAGCGCTCGGGCCGACAGGAGCACCATGACGAGGCTCATCAGTTGGAAGGCAGGAAACGGAATCATCGGCCGTTCCAGCTTCGCCGGGCCGATCGACCCGTGCGCCTCGAGTCTACTCGACGCGCACGCGTCGCGAGACTGCCGGATGGTCCGCCAGGACGAAGCGCCAGCGGAGATGCTCCCCACGCGAGATGCCGATCCGTGGCGTGCACAGCACACGCTCCGGCGGTTCGCCCGGCTGGAGCCAGATCGGTGGCCGGTCGAGCGGAAGACCGTTGTGCTCGAGACCGATCCCGAAGGCGAGCGCCAGTGCCCCCGGCCCGCTCGCCAGCCGCTCGTCCGGAAGCAGGTACTGGCCCGATCGCATCGCCCGCCGACGCGCCCGCATCACATCAAGGCCGATGAGGGGCGCGGCTGCACGGAGCAAGACGGCTCCAGCTCTCCCTTCCGGCTCGGTCACGACGTTGAAGCAGGGATACATCCCATACGCCCGGTACACGTAGGCATGGCCCGGTGGCCCCCACATCGCTCGCACCAGACCATTCCGGTAGCGTGCCGCGTGCGAGGCCGGGTCCTCGGGCCCGCCGTACGCTTCGACCTCGACCAGCACACCCGCGACCAGCTCGCCAGCGACGACACTGACCAGGATCGTCCCGAGCAACGTGCGGGCAACTTCCAGCGTCGGCCGGGCGAACCAGTCCAAAGGGAGAGCGAGGGACGGATCGAACCTCCCGGAGTTGGCTGCGCGCTCCGGGCCCTCCTGTTCGGCTCGGCTAGGTACGGCATGCCTGTGCAGTGACGTCACCTGCGCCAGCGCACCGTATGTCTTCAGAAACGCCTCACCCTGCGCCATCGGACACCAAGCGACGAACCGAACGGCGAACCAGGATCGGCCGCTCGCGGTTGCCCCTTCGGAACAGTTCAGGCGAGTTCTTCCAGCCGCTGCTGGATCAGCCGCACCCGCTCCTCGGTATCGGCCAGCTTCGCCCGCTGCCGCTCTACGACGTGAGCAGGCGCCCGGGTCACGAACTGCTCGTTGGCGAGCAATGCCCGCGTCCGCTCGAGTTCGGCGAGAAGCTCTTCCAGCTCCCGCTGGAGCCGTTGCCGCTCCGCCTCGACGTCCAGCATGCCGCGGAGCGGCAGATAAATCACCGCATCGTCGACGATCAGCGAGACGACCTGCTTGGGTGCCTCGAGGAGCTCGTCCACATAGGTCAGGCCGTCGCTCGCCACCCGCGCGAGGAAGCGGAAGACTCCCTCGCCGTCCAGGAACGTCTGCCGGTGCGAACCCGGGAAGACGATCGCCTGGATCCAGCGAGCTGGCTCCACACCCGCTTCCACGCGGGCATTGCGCACCGCCCGGATCGCCTCCATGAGGAAACCGAACTCGCGCTCGGCCTCCTCGTCGAGGAGTGAGCGCTCCGGTTCCGGCCAGGGCGCCACCATGATGCTCTCGCCCTCATGCGGCAGCCGTTGCCAGAGCTCCTCGGTCACGAAGGGCATGAAGGGGTGAAGCAGGCGCAACGCCCGTTCGAGCACATAGGCCAACGTCTGCCGGGCAGCCTGCGCTCGGGCATCCCCGGCATTGATTGCCACTTTGCTCGACTCGATGTACCAGTCGCAGAACTCCGACCAGAGGAATTCGTACAGCGTGTGCCCGGCCTCGTGGAACTGGTACCGCTCCATGAGGTCGGTGACCGATTCGGTCACCCGCTGGAGCCGGCTCACGATCCAGCGCTCGGCCAGGCTCATCGCGTCGCGCCGTGGCGGCAACACCGCCCCGTCCGGCGTACGGTCAATCTCGCCACCGGAGAGCGCCCGGAGCGTATAGCGTGTCGCGTTCCAGATCTTGTTGGCGAAGTTCCGGCTCGCCTCGACGCGATTGAGGCTGAGCTTCATGTCCGTCCCCGGGCCAGCCATGGTGACAAGCGTGAAGCGGAGCGCATCGGCGCCGTACTGCTGCGTCACCTCGGTCGGATCGATCACGTTCCCTTTCGTCTTGCTCATGCGCTGCCCACGCTCGTCCCGGACGGTTCCGTGGAGGTAGACGGTGTAGAACGGCACCTCGCCCATGAACTCGAGTCCGAGGAAGACCATCCG
>BEID01000060.1 GCA_002898975.1 bacterium HR27
ATCGACGTGTCCCGTGATCGCGATATTTCCCGGCTCGCCGGGGTTCGCCGTTCCCGCGAGGTGCGCAGCGGCCTCGTCCGGTACCGGCCAGTACCAGCCCTTCCCGTCCTTGACCGAAGCGACCTCCACCACCGGCACGTCGATGCCTAACCGTTCGATCCGGAGCGCGGTCGCCGGTGGCATCCGGTAGCGGAAGAGCGTGCGCAGCATTCCGACAGACGGACGGCTCTCACCATCGCCGGGCACGACGACCGGCGGCGTGGGTGTTTCCGGTGCGTGCTCGACCGGGCGAGCCGTCACGGTGGCGGCCGTCCGTGAAACCGCCTCACTCGTGCTCGTCCGCTGCACCTCGACCCGCACACATGCGACGAGAAGCACGATCGAACCGAGCAGGACGAAACGCAGCCAGTCGCCACGCATCGGTCATACCTCGCGATCGACGATCCCGGCAGCTCCGCTCGCACCGAGCGCGCGCCGGTAGCCGCGTGCCGCGGCATCGTTACGCTCGAGCGTACGCTGCTCCTCTCGTGCCGCCTCGAGCGCCGTCTCCACCAGCGCGACCAGCTCGCGGTCGAGCGCTCGGACCTCCTCCAGCAACGCAGCGATCGCGGCACGGCACGGTTCGTCGAGTCGCGCGGGATCGAGTGCTTGCAACCGCTGCAGCACCAGACCCCGTTGCCGGAGATACTCGGTCGCCGTCTCCCACTGTCCCGTCCGCGCAGCTTCGAGCTGGGCGAGCGTCAGATCCCGCAGGCGCGCGGCAAGATCGAGCGCGTTCGCCTCTTCCACCGCGTCCCCCGTCAGGCATTGGCAGCCAGCGGTGCCGGTTGGCTCGCGCGCTCCTGCGCGGCCACCTGCTCCCAGGCCTCCAGCAAGCTGGCCAGGAAGCCCCGCACTTCGGCCACGATCGCCGCATCCTTGCGCACGTTCGCCTCGACCAGCCGTCGCTGCGCATAGTCGTAGATCGCCCATAACTGGTGAGCCAGCTCGCCAGCTTCCAGGTTGAGGCTGGCCATGAGTTCGCTGACGATCTCCTGGGCATAGACCAGCCGCGCATGAGCACGCGGGACATCGCGTTCGCTGATGGCCGCTTCGGCCTCAGCGAGCACCTGCACCACACGCCGGTAGAGGAGCACCATGAGCTCGGCCACCGATGCCGTTTCCACCGTGACCTGCCGGTACCGCAGGTAGGGATTCGCGACCATCTCGCACCGATCCTTCCGCATTCCGTTCAGGCACCGAGCATCTTGACGATCTGTCCCTGCAGCTGGGTTCCCTGCGCCTGGATCTCGGCCAGCATCCGCTCGAGCGTCGCGAACTGCCGTACCAGCTGTGCCTTGCGGTCATCGAGCCGCTGCTGGTAGCGGTCAATCTGCTGGTCGATGCCGCGCAGCTGCTGCTCGAACGCATCGCCGCGCGCCCGCACCAGCCCGTCCCAGCCGAGGATGCCGTCGAGATAGCGATCGAGCTGCGTGAGGACACCTTCTTGCTGGACGACCGTGATCTCGCTCGTGGCACCGGTGAGCGAGCTGGCTGCGGTCAACGCGAGACCCGGGATCAGCGTTGTGGTCGTCCCACCAGCGGTGATCGTCCCGCTGTTCGTCCACAGGACCTGATTCGCCTGGTCGCGGAACTCCGCCGTCAGGTTCCCGGCCCCATCCGACGTGATGACGTAGCGACCACTCGCCGGAGGCTGTGGCGTCCCGCTGGCGAAGGCAATGTCGCCAGGAGTCGTCAGCGTTGCCCGGCTGGTCGCACCGAGCAACTCGAAAACGGCGTTCGGGTTATCGCGCAGAGCAGCTCGCAGCTTGTCCTCGTCGAGCTGTAGCTGGTTGGTCGTCCCGACAGCCGAGCCGACTCGGCCGAAGCTGATCCCGATATCGGCCAGCGTGCGATAGGCACCCCCAGCGTTGATCGCCGGGCTCGTCACCAGGCGACGCAAGGTCGCCTCGATGGCGCGCACGGCACTATCGCCCAGCAGCGTACCGGCTGTCTTGGTCGTCGCATCGTAGCTCGTCTTGTCCGCGATGAAGCTGAGCACGCTGTTGAACTGGTCGACGAACTTGCGGACCGCTGCGACCGCACCGTCGGTATTCGGCTCGACCGTGAAACTGTAGGGTGAGCTCGTCGTGCGCGTGAGCGTCAACGTCACCCCGGGAATGGCACGCGTCACCGTGTTGCTGGTACTGTATTGCCAGGTCGCCCCGCCGTCCAGGCTATAGACCGCATTCTGCCCGAGCTGCTGGTTGTTCGGATCGAGGCCGAGCGCGGTCGCGAGGTTCCCGGTATCGCTGATCGTCATGGAGAGACTGCCGGTCGTCTTGGCCGTCAGCACCACCCGATCGGTGACCGCGTCGTAGGTCGCCGTCACGCCAGCGTTCGACGCGTTGATGCGATTGAGGAGCGTCGAGAGCGAATCGACTGCCGGATCGTAGTCGATCGCCACCCCGTTGATCGTCAGCGTCCCGGGCCCGCTCACTGGCGTCGCCAGCATCGCCTGGCTGAGCGGGACGGTCGTCTTGGCAGCCGTCAAGCTGCGCGTCCCGACGACCGTATCGCCCGTCCGCGGCGCACCGAGCAGGGAGGTCACGGAGAGGAAGTTCGACGTGTCACCGAGCGCACCGACCTGGAGCGGCCCGCCAGGTGTCGCTGCCTGCAGCTGGAGCCGTGTCCGCCCATCGACCGTCACCAGACTCGCGACGACACCGGCACCGCTGGTGTTGATCCGGTCGATCACGTCATTGAGCGTATCGGTCGTCGGATCGACGCTGATCGCCACCCCGTTGATCGTGAAGTGGCCAGCGGTGATCGCACTGCGGAAGTTGCTGTCCTTGAGCAGCGCGTTCGGGTCGACATCGGCACCGATCGCCCCGCTGCTCCGCAGCGTCGTCGCGGTCGCCAGCTGCTGGATCTGGATGGAGTAGCTCCCGGCGATGGCGTTCGCGTTCGCACTCGCCGTGAACGGTGCATTGTCGTCACTCGGCCGGACGGTGAAGCCGATCACCGTGGAACGCTGCAGGAGCGCACTGAGCGCGCTCGAGAGATTCTGCAAGCGGGTACCCAGGTCTTTCCAGGCATCGCGTTGCTTCTCGATATCCAGCTTCCGCTGGTTGAGTCGCGTGATCGGCGCTTGCTCGATCTGCAGGAGCTTGGAGATGATGTCCTGGGTATTCAGCCCGGACGCCAGGCCGTCGAACGTGATGCTCATCGTTGACTCCCTTCAAGCGCACCGCTGCGTCCGCGCAGCCGAACGCTCATTCGACCCCCCGCTGCTCGGCCAGTTGCTGCAGGAACTCCTTGAGGCCACCCGGCGGGATCTCCCGAATCACTTCCTGCGTCTCCCGGTCGATCAGCTGGACGACCCAGTTCCCGATGCCCGGGCGCACGTAGTAGCGGAGGTAGACATCGCGCGGAATCTTGCGCACCAACTGCGGATCGAGACTCAGGTCGACCCGGTGGGCTGGGATGACGTCGCGCTTGCCGACGGCCTCGTGTTGTCGGCTACCGGTGTGCGACGGCGCATTCGGCTCGACCGGCTTGACCGGCTGCAACGGTGCCGCCTCTTCGACTGGCCCCGGTTCGTTCGGGCCGATCGGTGGAACCGGTGTGATCGGTGGATTCATCGCGCTCCCTCGTGTTCGGTCTGCATCCCTGCGACCGTTCACCCCTACTCGGGAATATTCGGCGAGAAGGTGGAATCGCTTGAGAGGGAGCTGACGAGGCGACGCAGCACCTATTTCCTATCGCCCACCAGCGTTCCGGTACGGGGCAACGCTCCTTACCCCACGAGCCACAAAACTTCCGCCCGCATCGCCCTAACCCGCGACAGAGGGAGCACGAGCAGCCAGGCGCACAGCGATCTGTCGGCACGGTGCGGATCGGCCGGGATAAACCCCGCGCCGCTCGGCGTGGCCGAACAACGCACGCGATCGAGCCCCGACGAGAGAAATGGGCGTGGCCGCTCAGGGACGGTTCCCGATCCATCGTCCACCTGCAACCGTCGCTTCCCGTCGCCGTAGGGGTCGGAAACGCCCGACCCGGCCGGGCCGTCAGGCCCGGAAAACCAGACCCGTTCCCACACAGACGGACGCCGCACGCGTGCGCCCCCCTCACCCCCTGGCCCCCTCTCCCGCGCCGCGCGGGAGAGGGGGTGCCGCGACAGCGGCGGGGGTGAGGGGTGTTCGACCGCGTGCGGACACCGGGGCGGTGGATTCCCGCGCCTAGCGGCGCGGATGGGCGACGCACGCGTCGCCCCTACAGGGTGGGACGGGTTCGGGACGGTGGCACGCGCACCACCCACCGCCCCGCGATCGACCACCGCCGTCCCCGTAGGGGTCACGCGTGCGTGACCCTTCGGGTCAGGCGTGCCTGACCCATCCGACCCGAGAGGGCCAGCACCCATCGCCACCGTGCCGCGCCTGCGGCGCGACCGGGCGAGGCACGCCTCGCCCCTACAGGACGGGTGTCAATGCACCGACCGGGATCGATCCTCGGTCGCGGTCACCGCACAGCCCCTCCGTTCCCCCCGAAGGGGTCACGCGTGCCCCACCCGTCCGACCCGCAGGGCCGGCGATCCCTGCCGGCATACCGCACCTCACGGCGCGACAGCGACACGGGATGCCGGCGTCGGCCCGTCACGCTGTCAATAGGTAGCAGCGACACGCTTCGCACGACGACACTGCGCGGTGGGGCCTCGGCACCCCACCGCGCAGCGACGCGTCTCCCCGCTCCGCACCACGCTCAGTCGCCGGCGGCGACTACCACGCCGTTGCGGTACCCGTTCGTCTTGGCCGGCACCAGCTCACCACGGCCGTCGAGCGCTGGGTATCCATTGGGGCTCGCCTCCAACTCGAATCGCGCCAGCGCACGGCGCAAGCTGTGGGCAACCTCGTCCAGCCCGCTCGCTGCACTGCTGACCTCGCTCGCCTGCGCTGCCAGTTCCTCGACCGCCGCCGAAACCTCTTCCACTGCCGAGGTGTTCCCCTCGACGAGTGTCACGACGTGCTGGACGTCCTGCCGCATGCGGCCGACCGTCGCCGCGAGTTGTGCCGCTGCCGCACTGTTCTCCTCGGCGATCGCCGCGGTCTCCTCCATCAACGTCTTGAGTTCGCGGCTCTCGCGACCGATCGCCTCAGCTGCCTCCAGCGTCTGCCGGCTCTGCTGCTCGACCTCGCGGGCTGATCCGGCGAACGCCTCGAAGGCGTGTCGCAACGTCTCAGCTCGCTCGCTCACAGCCTCCACCTGCTGGGCACTGGCAGCCATCGTCTCGACTGCTCGTTCGACCAGCTCCTGCACTCCACCGATCAGCTCAGCGATCTGTCGCGCCGCCGTCGCCGAGCGTTCGGCCAGCTTGCGCACCTCCTCGGCCACGACCGCGAACCCCTTGCCCGCTTCACCGGCCCGCGCTGCCTCGATCGCCGCATTGAGCGCCAGGAGGTTGGTCTGCTCGGCGATCCCTTCGATCGTCTCGACGATCTGCCCGATCTGCCGCGAGCGCTCACCGAGCTCGCTGACGGTTCGTGACGCCTCACCGACCCGATCACGGGCTCCCAGCACGTCCTGCAGTGTCCGTTCGACCGTTTCCCGGCCACCTTCGGCCCGGCCAGCGTTGTCCTGCGCCGTTGCCAACCCGGCCCGCGCGAGCTGCTCCACGCCAGCGACGCGCTCGCTCATCCGCTGAGCCACCTCGACCGCCCGCTGCAAGGCGCTCCCCTGCTCCTGCGCTGCCTTGGCGACCGCCGCCACCGTCTCCGCCACTTCGTCGAGCGCCTGCGCGAGCTGCGTCACGCGACCGGACTGCTCGGCCGAACCAGTCGCCACCGCGCGGGCCGCATCGGCCGCTTGACTCGTCGCTCGCTCGATGTGATCCGCTTGCTCGCGGAGCAGGCTCGCCGCACCTGCCACCCGCTCGCCGAGCGCCTGCACCTCACCCAGCGTCGTACGGAGTGACGTCACGAGGCGGCTGAAAGCGCTGCCGAGTGCGTCACCCTCCCGCACCACCTCGACCTGCGTCGTCAGCTGTCCGGCTCCGACCCGCACTGCCTGGTCAGCGACCTGGCGGATCCGCTCGGCCATCGCCCCGAACTGCGCCACCAGGCGCCCGAGATCGTCCCGCGCCGTGTAGTGTGGCAGCCGCAATCCGTCCACCGCCCCAGCCGCGATCGCCTCGGCCGCGTCGGCCAACAACCGCATCGGTCGCGCGATCTGCCGGCCGACCAGCCAGGAGAGTACCGCGCCGACGACGACGGCGACGACGAGGAGCCCCCACATCAGGAGCGACCGCTGTTCGCTCAACGTCACGACCGACTCACCGTGCGCCGCGATCGCCGGGCTGTAGATTTCGTCCTGCAGGGTATTCAACGCCTCGCGCATCGGCTCGAAGTGCGCCCGCGCCTCGGGGAGCAGCTCGAGGGCCCGCTGGGTATCGCCGGCCGCACTCGCCTGGGCCACCTGCTCGGCGGCCGCCAACCAGGCCGCACGCTCGGCCTCATAGATCTCCCACTGTGCCCGCTCCTCTTCGTTACCGGGCACCAGTGCCTTGTACTGCTCCCACCGGTCACCCGCCTGTTGCGCGTTCTCGCGGAAGTCCGCTAGCTGCTCCTCCCGTTCCTGCGGATCGGTCGCCAGCAGGCTGCGCTCGAGCGCGTACTGGGCCTGATACGCATCGCGGTCGATGTTGAGCAACAGCTCGATCGCCGGTACCTCCTGCTGGAGCACCCCGCGCGACTCGCCCGCGACCGACGAGAGGCTGATCGACCCGACCAAGATCCCCACCGCACCGACCGCCAGCACCGCTGCGACCAGCAACCGCAACCGCCAGAACAGGCTGATCCGCCCCATCCTTCCCCCTTCTCGACCGTCCCTGTTGTCTCTCCCTCGACTAGCCACACCAGGCTAGCCAACCACTCCGGTAATCGGCAGTTCTCGCCGTTTCCTGAAGGGCGATCGAAGCCGCGCCTGCGGCGCGACCGGGCGAGGCACGCCTCGCCCCTACAGGACGGGTGTCAAGGCACCGACCGGGATCGATCGTCGGTCGCGGTCACCGCACAGCCCCGCTATTCCCCGTGTAGGGGTCACGCGTGCGTGACCCGTGGAGTCAGGCGCTGCCTGACCCTCGGGAGCCCCCCTCACCCCCTGGCCCCCTCTCCCGCACGGCGCGGGAGAGGGGGTGCCGCGACAGCGGCGGGGGTGAGGGGTGTTCGACCGCGTGCGGACACCGGGGCGGTGGATTCCCGCGCCTAGCGGCGCGGATGGGCGACGCACGCGTCGCCCCTACAGGG
>BEID01000061.1 GCA_002898975.1 bacterium HR27
TCCCGATGCCTGGCTCTACGACGTGACCCGCCTGAGTGCGACCTTCTTCGGCGGTTGTATCGTGATGTTCGCGATCGCCGAGCTCGCACTCTCGCCGGGCCTCCGCTGGGTGGGGCTGGCCAACGTGCCGATCGGCCTCTGGATCGCTGCCGCACCCTTCGTCAGCGGTGAGACGGCCGTCGGTGCGATGGTCGTGAGCTGCGTCGTCGCCGGGATCGCGGTCGCCGTGCTCAGCCTGGCGAGCGTCGTCTTCGCCCGCCGCTGAATGGAGCGCATCCGCACAACGACTATCAGCCGCCGCACCCGCGGCGGCTTTCGTGTTTTCCGCTTCGGCCGATGCTGCACTCGGGTACTGCAGCAGCCGGTGCCGGCTGCACTGCCGCAGCGACCTCAGCCGAGCGTGAGCGGGTCGGCGAGGTCGTAGAACACGATCCCCTGTGGCAACTTCGGGAAGAAGTAGGTCGTCTTCGGTGGCAGCAGCTGACCGGCCTGTGCCCGAGCGAGGACGGTCGCCAGCGGGGTGGGGCGGAGCAACACTGCCAGCACAGCTCGGCCGGACTGTACGGCAGCAGCCGCCTCGCTGGTGTCTGGCGTGTAGGTAACCACTCGCTCGATCGTGGCCGCGTCGAGTGCACAGACGTGCCGCAGGAGCAGCCTGTCGACCACGACGGCGTCCGGCTCACCGTCGACACCGGTGGGGAGTTCGACGGCCAGGAGTTCCTGGCGATGGAGAACCAGGACGTGCGGACGGCGCGAGCGCGCGAGGTCACTGGCTAGCTGGACGACACCGTCGAGCGGTCGGGGGGCAAGCGAGTCGACCGCGGCGTGTCGGGCGAGATGCGCTCGGAGCGTGTCCCAGTCGCAGGGCAGCCAGGACAGCACGCGGTGGATCGGCCGAACGACCAATGCCGGGTCGGCCGCGTCGACCACGTGCACGGGCACCCAGCTGCGTGGGTCAACACTCCGGCCACCGACACGAGCGCGCTCGGCGAGACGCTGGGCGGCCGCGTAGCGGTGGTGTCCGTCCGCGATGACCAGCGGGCGACTGATAACGAGTGCAGCGAGTTCGTGGGCACGCGCACCGGACACCGCCCACAGGCGGTGCTCGTCGCCGTTCACTGTCACCGACCAGAGCGGTGGCTCGGTGCGAACGATCGCCTCGAGTACCTGTCGCAGCGCGCCGTCCCCAGCCCAGATCGCGTAGACCGCCCCCGCGTGCGCCTGGACCGCTTCGAGCTGACGGAGGCGGCGCTCGACGAGTTCGGGCGTCGTCCCCTCGTGCGGGAGCAACTGCGCACCCGCTACCGGATCGAGCGCTGCAGCGAGAAAGACGCCCAACCGCTCGGACGGTCTACCGTCGAGAAGGAAGCGGTGGGCATAGAGGTAGCACGCCGGCTCGTGCTCGCGCAGCAGTACCCCCTCGCTCCGCCAGGCGCGGTACTGCTGCGCTGCCTGGGTGAAGCCCCGGCCGTCGGGATCGGGGATCTCGAGGTGCAAGCAGTGATACAAGTGCCGGGCGGCGAGTGCCGCAGCCTGCGCGGCATCCGGCACGTCGTCGGGCGGGCCGAGTACGGCCGCGAGGTTACCGATCCGTTCGATGTCGTAGCGGACCGCGCGGAACGGCCGGATCGGAAGTGTCCCCGCCGCCGTCGCATCCGGCGCACGGTCCGGCTGCGGTATCGCCGTCACTGGTCCACCGGTCGGGAACTCAGGAACGCTGGGCCTGCAACGCGGTGAGCTGGGCGAGGACCGGCTCGTCGTCTTCTTCGGCCCCGAGCAGGACGAGGACGACCGCTTCCGGTGCTGGTTCGGTCTCCGCCAGTGCCTCTTCAGGGGAGGGTACGTAGCGGTCGTCCGCCCACTGGCCGGGCCGATCCGGGTGGTAGGTTTCCACCAGCCACGTCCGGCTCACGATCGCGTTACTGCCGAGCTTGCGCCGGGCGCGCTCCTGGTAGCGGTCGATCCGGCCGTCCGGATGGAGGACGAACAGCTCGACGACCCGCCGGCCTTCGTGCCGGCCGCGATGGAGGATCTGCTGGCCGGTCGCCTCATCCAGTTCCCGCGCTGGCTGACCACGGTCGGTCTTCAAGAAGTACCGCACGGTCTTCCTCCTGGTCATGGTTCCAGAGCTGCAGCGGAATGTTCGCTGCAGAACACAAGTGTACCGCGGCGGCGCGGAAGGTTCGTTGCCCGGGGTGTCCCCGAACTCGCAGGGAACACCGCGAGGGACACCTGCCCGTTCGGTCTCCCGGGCGACTCGCCGGTCGGCAACGCTACAGCGGGATCGACTCAGCGAAGACCTCAGTGATACCGGCCTACGACGACGCTCTCTTCGTCCGTCACGATCTTCTTACCTGCTGCTGGATAACCTCGTACAGCTGCGCATGGCGCTGAGCGATCCGTTCCCAGGCGAACGCGGTCGCGATGGCGCGTGCACCGGTTCGCAAGCGGGCACGGCGCGCAGGATCGGCGAGCAACTCCGCCAGCGCTCGTGCCAGTGCCTGCGGTTCGTTCGGGGGAACGAGGCAGCAATGCTCGCCGTCGCGCAGCGGAGCGAAGGTGGCAGGGTCGGCCGGGCGCGTCGTCACGACCGCGGCGCCACAGGCCAGTGCCGCGATGAGGGTGCCGTTGCGGAGACTCGCCCCGTCACGGTAGGGGAGCGCGACGATGTCGGCCACTGCCAGGAGATCGGCGACGTCCTGGGCTGGACGGTACCCGAGGTCAGTGCAGGGGACAGCGTTCGGTATCCATCCGGTGGTCGTCTCGCCAATCTGCGCACCGGGAGCGTCCGGCCGCTCGCCACCGAGCAAGACGAGCAATGGTCGTGGCTCGGGCAGGCGCGCGATCGCGGCAACCAGGGTCTCCAGCCCCTTCTCCGGTTGCCGGAAGCCGAAGAAGACAACGAGCGGCCGCTCGAGCGGCAGGCCGAGTCGCTGACGCACGCTCTGCGGCTCCCGCGGTGCCGGCAGGTTGGAGCCGATCGGGATGCGCCAGAGTCGTGCGGCGGGAACGCCCCAGCGGCGGACGGCCCGTTCGTCCTCTGGGTTGGTGACGACGACCGCTGCGCTGGTACGAGCCAGCCAGCGCAGAACGAGCTGCCGGAGCGGGCCTGCCTTTGGGAAGAGATAGGGGACCCGCAGGTCGTGGAACGTCGTCACGACGGGGAACGGGTGGGCCAGGAGCGGCAGCAGGGCGATGCGCCCTTGCAGGTCGAAGGCTCCGGCCTGGTACTGGAGGTGGACGATGCCGCGCCACCCTGCCATACAGAGTTCCTGCAGCGTGCGCCGTAGCTGCCAGCCCCATCCGGTCACCGGGCGGATCGCTGCCCCGCTCCCGTCTTGCCCCGGGAACGGGCGGGTGAGGACAGTCACTGCCCAGTCCTGCGCGCGCAGCGCCTGCCCCAGCCGTGCCGTGTAATCACCGACGCCCCCGCGCAACGGCGGATACTCGCCGGTCACGTAGACGACTGCCCGTCCGTTCGGCAGCGCCTCACCCACGTTCTGCCCACCTCCGGACGACGCGCGGACGCAAAAGCGAGCGGAATGCCCGCCAGTCGCGGACCATGCGGCGCCAGCGGAGCGCTCGCTTGTGCCCGACCAGCCACTTGGCTGCTTCACGCGCGAAGCGAAGGAGGTAAGTGAGGAGCAAGAAGAGGCGCAAGGCCTCCGCTGCCAGCGGCCCGTACATGCTACGGAAGAGCTGCACCTTCGCCGTGTCAAAGGCGACCTGCCGGAAGGCCGATTCCGGCTCGCTCGACCCGCCCTCGACGTGCACCACCTCGGCTTCCGGGAGATAGTAGACTCGCCAGCCAGCGCGGCGCAGGCGCCAGAACCATTCCACTTCCTCCGAGTAGAGGAAGAAACGCTCGTCCAGCAGGCCCACCGTCGCCAGGGCCTGGCGGCGGATCGCCAAGCACGCCCCGACCAGCCAGTCGACCTCCTGCACATCGTCGTCGCTCCGGTCGGCGACGTAGTAGCGCCGGAGTATCCAGTTATCGCGCCAGTAGTCCTGGACGAGCGTGCTTTCCAGGAACCCCGTGAGCACGGTCGGGAAGCGGCGACGCGACGGTTGGGTGCGCCCGTCGGGGTAGCGCAGCCGCGGCCCCACCGCGCCGGCGGTCGGATGCTCGTCGAGAAAGCGCACCAAGCGAACGAGTGCGTCGCCGACCAGGCGGGTATCCGGGTTCAACAGCACGACGACGCGCCCGCGTGCCAGCCGCATCCCCTGGTTAGCGGCTGCGGCGAAGCCTCGGTTGGTCGGGTTGGCCACGAGGCGGACCCAGGGATAGTGCGTGGCAACAAACTGGGCCGATCCGTCCGGCGAGGCGTTGTCGACGACGATCACCTCGCCGCTCAGCTGGCTTGCGGCGAGGCTCTGGCGCACCGAGTCGAGGCAGGCGGGGAGATGCTCGCGACTGCGGTAGCTCACGATGACGACCGAGACATCGAGCGTCGCTGGTTCGGTGAGTTCCGGTACGCGGTGGCTTCGCCGCACCGCGAATCGTCGCCAGTGGCGGGCGACCAGGATCCAGGTCACCAGCGTGGCGAACGCCATCATCGTCGCCAGGAAGAGTCCGTCGAGGCCATCGCGGTATCCCCGGAGCGTCACGAAGCGACGCCAGAACTCGCGCAGCGGCTGGCCTAGGAACGTCCGGCGGCGCGGTCGCTTGCCCTGCAGAACGAGCGATCGGGCGGCCAGCCGTGCGTAGTGCAGCTGCTTGCGGACGAACTCGCGGCGGGAGTCGTAGTTGAGGTGCACGAGCGGTGCCGCGAGGTGCTGCGCCTCACCGTCGAGTTCGACGACCTCGTGCACCGCGATATCGGTGCGGTAGCGGGCGCGTCCGACGCGCAGCAGCCGGAGGTGCTCGTCGGGCCACCACCCTCCGCCGCGGATCCATTTGCCCCACATCCAGTTCTGTGTCGGGATCCAGAACCCGGCGACCCGCTCGTCCACGCGAGCGAGGGCTGCCCGGATCTCGGCAGCGAGCTGCGGGCTCACCCGTTCGTCGGCATCGACGAACAGCACCCAGGGTTCCCGGGCCAACTCGAGCGCCGCGTTGCGCTGAGAGGGAAAGTCGACGAAACGATGTGTTACCACCTCGGCGCCGGCTGCCTGCGCGATCTCCACAGTGCGGTCGGTCGAACCGGAGTCGACGACCAGGAGTTGCCGGCCTAGTCCGCGCACGCTCTCCAGGCAGCCCGGGAGGTGCCGCTCCTCGTTCAGCGTCAGAACGATCACGGACAGCGGTAAGGGCTCAAGCTGATTCATCGCCGCGCACTGCCTGGCGATAGATTGTCGCCGCCTCGCGGAGCAACCGTGCACGCTCGGCGAGTTCCTGCCGTCCAGTCAGGCGTGCCCGCAGGGCTGCCCAGCGTGCCGCGAGCGATGCGAGCAACGCCAGCCGCCGCACAAAGGCCGGGCCGTGCCAGCGGCGAAAGTAGCGTGCTCGGCTCCGGTGCAGCTCGAGAAAGCTCCGGGCCGAGACGCGCCGCGTGCTCCCCCCGGCATGGTGGACGACCAGCGCGGCCGGGGCGGTCAGGATCGTCCAGCCAGCTGCCCGGATGCGACGACACCAGTCGATTTCCTCGCTGTAATAGAAATAGCCTTCGTCGAGCCCCCCGACTCGCTCGACCACCTCGCGCCGGACGAGCATACAGGCACCCAGCGGGTGATCGATCGCGAACGGCGAAAGCCCGTCGCCGGGGCCGTACCGGCCATTCAGCCGTGAGCCGATGAGGCGACGGTGAACGGGAAAGAAGTCGAGCAGATTCTGCACGTAGCCGGGAAACCGGTAGCCAGCGGACTGGAGCGAGCCGTCAGGATTCAGCAGGCGTGCGCCGACCAGCCCGACGTGCGGTGCAGCGTCCAGGGCGTGCCACAACCAGTGGATCGCGCCAGGAAGTATTTCGGTATCCGGGTTGAGCAAGAGGACTGCGCGCCCGTGGCTCGCGGCGATGCCGATATTGTTCGCGGCCGAAAAGCCGCGGTTCTCGCCCAGGGCGATCAGCCGGACCCACGGATAGCGCTCGCGCACGAGCTCGACCGTACCGTCGGTCGATCCGTTGTCGACGATGATCACTTCGCTCGGCAGCGCGTTCCGTTCCAGCTCTGCAGCGAGGCTTTCCAGGCAAGCTGGAAGCAGTTCCCGGACGTTCCAGCTGACGATGACGACCGAAAGGTCACAGGCAGACACCGCCACGCGCTCCTTTACTGTCCACCATCCTAGCTTGCTCGAGCGTTGACCGTCGAATCGATCGCGCTGCCTGCTATCCTCCGGACGTGCCGCGACGCGTCCCCGAAAGGACGTGCCGAATCATGGAACAGCCGGCAGCGTTCGACATCGACGAGGCGATCCGGCGACTGCGCGATGCCACCCGCGCCTATCCACCGGCGGCGCTGTTCCAGCTGGCCGAGGAGGGCTATCGGGACCCCTTCGCAGTCCTGGTCGCGTGTCTCATCTCGGTCCGGGCGCGTGACGAGGTCACCGTGCCGGTCGCCCGGAAGGTGCTCTCCAGCGCGCGTACACCGCAGGAGATGGCCCGGCTCGGCAAAGCCGAACTCGTCGAACTCCTCCGCCCGGCCACCTTCGCCGAGACGAAGGCTCGCAATCTGCTCGCCATCGCCGAGCGACTTCGAGACGAGTCCGAGCGACAACGGCTCTGTGACGAGACGTTCCTGCTCGCTCTGCCGGGCATCGGCCCGAAGTGCGCGCACCTCGTCCTCGGGATCGCTTGCGGTATCCCGCGCATCGCGGTGGATATTCACGTGCACCGGATCACCAACCGCTGGGGATACGTGCGTACCCGGACTCCGGAGCAGACGCTGCGGGAACTCGAGCGGAAGCTGCCGAAGGCGTACTGGGTCGAGATCAACCGGCTGCTCGTTCCCTTCGGCAAGCATGTGTGTACTGGCACACTCCCGCGCTGCTCGCAGTGCGTCCACGCCGACCTCTGTCGCAGAGTCGGGGTCACCCGGCACCGGTGAGCAGGCTGCTGCACTCGTGCCTGCCTAGTGCCATACTGGGCACTGCGGGTCTCGACGGTGATAGACGGGAGGGGATCATGTCGACGCTGGCGAACGTCGCGGACGTCCTCGAGCAGATCCGCAAGGTGCGGCAGATCCGGCAGTATCGACCCGATCCGGTACCCGAGGAGGCTGTCTTCCAGTTGCTCGAGGTCGCGCGCTGGACGGGAAGCTCGCGCAATACCCAGCCGTGGCATTTCATCGTCGTCGACGACCGGGAGATTCTCCGGCAACTGAGTCAG